>ONON01000149.1 GCA_900319455.1 uncultured Eubacteriales bacterium | reverse complement strand
CGGGCTTAAGTTTGATGTTTATGTTTCATCGGAATGTTCAAAGACATTCAGGATTGATTGTGAAATTAAGAAGATGTCATTTGCCGATAATTTGAAAAAATACATTAAGTTAATGGTTTTATATAATGTGTCATTTCTCTCAAACACCGACCCTCATGGAGTTTTTACTTTTCCCGTAGTTGAGGTTATAACAGGGGATCCGTATATTGATGCGATATTGAATATATTCAACTATTTACCGCATGACTTTTTAAAAGATGTTATTGACGAAACATCTTTATTTGTAAGTTATTATTCCAAAGAACTGTTTTCCAATACATAATCCGTCTTGATAACTCCGCTTTTAACGGCGGAGTTTATTTTTTTGCCGAAATCAAAGTCGGAAAAAACGCCGTCGGGGAAAATATCCGAGAAGGGGCACAGAACAAAAGCCCGTTCACCCATTCGCGGGTGCGGGAGGGTGAGCTCATCCGTTTGCAGGGTAACGCCTTCATACAGCAGCAGGTCAAGGTCGATTATCCTCGGCCCGTTTTTAAAAAGCCTCACTCTGCCGAGAGCGGTCTCAATACCGAGGCAGGCGCCGAGCAGTGCGCGGGGCGAGAGCTCCGTTTCAACGCACGCAACGGCGTTCAAAAAATCGGGCTGGTCAGCGTAGCCGACAGGCTCGGTTTCGTAAACCGGTGAAATCGCCGTAACTCTTGTGCCGGGCAGAAGAGAGAGCGCGTCAACCGCCGCCTGAAGGTTGCCGGCACGGTCGCCCGTGTTTGTTCCCAAACCGATTACCGCTTTCATAAATCAGTTCCTCTCAACCGTAATTTCAACCGCCACATAATCAAAATCCGCGTTTATGGGCGCTTCGGGTTTTCTGAGTGTGATTTTAACCTTTCGCACCTTGTCAAATTCATCGAGAATTGCGTCCGCCGTGCGCCTTGCGGCGCGCTCAATAAGGTCATCCTTTTGCGCGGGGAAAACCCTTTTTACGGTTTTTATGATTTTTGCGTAGCTGACGGTGTCGTCAAGGCTGTCCGTCAGGCAGGCGGCAGTTAAATCAACGCCGCAGATTATGTCAAGATAAAAATTCTGACCGTTGATTTTTTCTTCTTCATTCACTCCGTGATAAGCGAAAATATGAAGGTTGTTTATAATTATTTTATCCATACAGGTTACCCTTGCCGCATATTCTGTCGGCAACGGCGCAAACGCCTTTTGCCGCTTTTACATTGTGCACCCTTATAATATCTGCTCCGCCGAGAACAGCCGCGGTGTTTGCGGCGCAGGTGGAGTAATCGCGCTCTTTCGGGGAATTGCCGTCATAAGCCGTTACGCGCTTGCGTGAAACTCCGCACAAAAGCGGGCAGGGGCGCATTTTAAGCCACTGCATATTGCGCAGAATTTCAATGTCGTCATCTCTGCTTTTTGAAAAACCTATGCCCGGGTCAAGAATAAGATTTTCGGGAGGAAAACCGATTGCGGCCGCTTTTTCAACGCAGTCAATAAAAAATTTTCTGACATCGGCAATAACACCGTTGGGGTATTGCGTTTCGGTGTCGGCGTTTTCGGGGTTGTGATTAACAACAAGGCACGCGCCTTTTTCTTTGCAGAGTTTTGCGATTTCCGTGTTGAACGCTCCGCTTACATCGTTTATGATTTCAGCGCCGTTTTCAAGGCAGAAGGCGGCAACGCCCGTGTAAAATGTGTCAACGGATATAAACAGATTTTCTTTGCCCTTGAGGTTTTCAAAAACGGGAGCAAGGCGGGCAAGCTCCTCACTCTCACTGACGGCAACGCTGCCGGGGCGGGTGGAGTTCGCGCCGAAATCTATAATATCCGCGCCGTCATCAACCAGTTCAAGCGCGTGGCTGACAGCCGCCTGAGCGTCAAGGAATTCACCGCCGTCCGAAAAGGAATCGGGTGTAACATTTACTATGCCCATAATCAGAGTCCGGTCAACAGCGGGCAGAACAGCCATCAGTCGGTCCCCCCTTTGAGCAGTGACATAGCCTCCGCCCTTGTGCGCGCGTCGGAGCGCATAAGCCCCCGCAGGGCGGAGGTTCGGGTCTGGGCGCCGGAGGCCTTTGCCCCGCGCATAGTCATACAAAGGTGCTCCGCCTCAATCACAACGGCAACGCCGAGCGGAGACATTTCATCGTTGAGAAAGTCGGCAATCTGAGCCGTGAGCCTCTCCTGAAGCTGGGGGCGGCGCGCGAAGGTGTTGACTATTCTTGCGAGTTTGGAGAGCCCTATAACCTTGCCGTCGGACGGAATGTAGGCTATGTGAGCCTTGCCCATAAAGGGCAGAAGGTGGTGCTCGCACATTGAGTAAAGCGGAATATCGCGAACAACAACCATTTCATCGTTCCCGTTTTCGTCAAAAAATTTCAGGTGCTTTTTCGGGTCGTCCGCAAGGCCGGAGAAAATCTCCTCATACATTCTCGCAACGCGGGCGGGTGTTTCAACAAGCCCTTCACGGTCGGGGTCTTCGCCTACCGCCGAGAGTATTTCCCTGACCGCCGCTTCTATTCTTTCTCTGTCCATAGCGCCTCCTATTCAAAGTTCAGAAAAAATGTCATCATATATGTTTTATCGCTTTCGGAATATGTCAGTGAGGTGTGCGAATAGTTTTTAACGCTGCCGTATTTTTTCGCTTTGTAAAGCACATCGTAAATGTTCTGCTCCTCTATGAGCGAACGGTGAGCCATGTTAAACGCGGGCGCGCCGGAAAAGCGCAGTTCAATAACTTCCGCTCCGCTCTCAAGCTGTTTGGCGAACGACCGGGCGAGCTTTTCGTTATCCGCCTCGCTGTATGACTCATAATAAAGCCCGTTAATCAGATAATAGCTCAGACTCGCGCTTGTGCAGTCAAAGTCAAAATGCCAGTTGCTGTGGTCATAGTTTATCTGCTCGTCGGTCAGGTTGAAATAGCCGTAAGTGCGGTAGTTGCCTTTTACCGGGTCATCCCAGGTAACATCAAGCTGGCAGTAAACGCCGTTTATTCTCACTATGTTCCACATATGCGCCTCCGATGTGCCGTCGGAGTCCGTCGCCCTGCCTGCCACAACATAGGATTCAATCCCGATTTTGTCAAAAATGTATTTGAGAGCCTTTGAGTACCCTTCGCATGACGCCTCGCCCTTGACAAGGGCGCCGTAAACCGTTGAAAAGTCGTTCGGCTCCGAGGTGAATTTATATTCGAGCATATCGACAAGCGCGTTGTGTATTTCAAGCTCGGTGCGCCACTCGTCACGCGGCGCCGTCAGCGATGAAATCAGCCTGTCGCACACGGCGTCGGTTTCTTTAAGGGCGGCTTTGTATTCCTGCTTTGACATTCTGTATTCCATAGATATATAAGCGAGTGAGCCTATGGAAATCTGAGTGCATTTTGTGTCAACAAAAAACAAATCGGGGTTGTCATAAAGCAGAGCCTCAAAAACACTGTTCAGCTCATCCTGGGTGAGGGAGGGGATGCGAACCCGCTCGGGCATATCATAGATTTTTTCAAGAATATTGCCATATGCCTTCTGTTCGGTTTCGCTCAGGCGGTAATAATAATATTTGAACGGACTGCCGCCCTCCGATTTAACAGGCGTGTACGCGGCAGCGGGTTCGGCGCCGCCGGACTGTTCGGAATAAGAATATTGAGTTGTTCGCTGCGCTCTCGAAACGGAATCACCTATTTCGATTAAATCGGAATCGCCTATCGCTTTGAGCACAACAGCTGAAAGAATTACGGCGATAACCGCCGCGGCAATTTTATATTTCATGGCATTCAGTTTTCAATGTATTCAGCGGCCGTTGTGACTGTGGTGTATTTAATGTTATCGCTTTCCATCATCGCTTTTACGCTGTCGGCCGCTTCGGAAAACTCCACTATGGAGATGTCTGTGGTAATGTGATTGGCAAGAGATGAATAGCTGTTTATCAGGTTGCCGGCGTTTTCGGGAACGAGAGCCTGAGACAAAATCATTTTTATAATATCCGACTGTGTGACCATCGCCTTTGAAAAATCAATACGGGGCAGGCAGCGCATATATTTAAGCAGCATATCGCCGCCTACGGTATGCCTGCCTTTGGGCAGAATAAACACAAAATCGCTGCCCTTGTACTCAACGCCCGGGTCAACCGTGATTTTGTAGGGGCCGTACCTGTCGGCAACAACCTTGAAAGCGGTGTCGTTCAAATAAACATATTTGTCGGGCGTTACCCCGCAATACCCCGCGACGGCGGCTTTGAGAGCGTCAACGCCCCTGTCGTGGTAAACCTGTGCAAGGGCGGTTGAAGGGTCGGAATAATCCGCTTTTTCGGAGGGCGAAAAGCTGAACACCGTAAACCTGTTTTCGGGCATTTTCACCCTGACAAGCGATATAAAATCAATTCTCTCCCTGTTTTCGGGTCCGCAGAAAACAAGGATGTCGCAGTTGACTTTTTTAATGTTTAAAACCGGCTTTTCGGTGACGGTTTCCTCCTGAGCGGAGCTTTTGCCCTCAAAAACCCGCGAGAGGTCAAAGTTGTAGTTCTTTAAGAAAAGCAACACGGAAATCGCGCCGCCTATAACAAAAACCGCGATAACGGCCGCGGCGAATTTTCGCAGGCTTTTGGTCTCGCTTTGCTCGCGGGTACGGAATTTTATTCGCTGTTTCGGTTTGTTTTCTTTCATAATTTTTGCTCCGGTTAATGGCTTGTGAGTGTTTTAACGCGGCGGAAGTTCGGAAATGTCAATAAGAATTTCCGTTATCAGATACCCTGCCGTTATAAGGGCGACTGTTATTATTACGGCAAACACAACGCCGAAAATCCTGCGGCGTTTCATCCGCGTTTCATATTCGCGCCCCGAACCGAATGATGACGAGAATTCGGTTATGCTTTCACGCTCCGACGGGCGGATTGCCCGCTTTATGGTTTTACGCTTCATATTAACCCCCGCTTAAGAGAAAATGGAATTGCCCGAAAAAGCCGCGAAGCCGAGCGACAAAAGGCTGATATACAAAAACATTACCGGCGTTCCTCTGAACACCTGAGGAATTTCTTTGTTTTCGGAGAGCCTGTGAACTCCCGACGCGAGCAGGGCGGCGGCAACAACAAAGGCAACGCCTGCGCCGAGCCCCGAGCCTATGCTCGCCGCGAAGGAATAAGCGCTTCTGCGGTTTATGAACGGGATGGCAAGCACAAGAGTGTTGAGCGCCGCTATGCCGAGGTTTGTCAGAAAGTGATCCGACACCCTGAATATTATTTTGAGAATAACCGCCGTTATGAGATAAACCCCCGCCAACACCGCCGCGTAAACAAGCGCGTGAACGGATTCGGGCAGGGCGCTCACCGCCGGCAGGCTGTCAATCGGCTGGCAGATAGCCCCGCTTATAACCGCGAAGCCCGAAATCATGGCTGTGAACATTCCGAAGGCGCGGGGCTTTAATGAAATTCTTACCGCTTCGCTCGAACCGTAGGCAAACGACAGAACAAGGTTTTGAAAAAAAGCGGTGTAAAGGGCGGTTATCATAAGGTCGCTGAAAAAATTCATATTACTCGCCGTCCTCCCCGTCGTTGTTATCCGCAGGATTTTCCGCGTTTTCATAATCCTCAAAAACTCCGCCGAAAAAGTCACGCGGAGCGGGTTCTTCGGTTTCGGGCTCACCGGTAACCGTGTCAAGCGTTTCAAAATCAATGCCGGTATCCATATTTGCGAAAAGCTCTTCAATGCGTCTGTCGGTTTCAAGGCTGAACTGCCGGTGCTCTTTGCTGAGATTTTCCATATCCGCGGCAATATCCTGCGCGGTGATTACGCCGGGCGACCAGAATTCGGTAAAAATCTCAAACTCCTCCGGCTCGTTGCCGAAAAGGAACTCCATTTCTGTAATACTGTCATCGCGGTTCAGGCCGACGCCGGAAGTGTTTGCACGCGTTTCATCGGAGTTTTCACGGCGCACTTTCTCATTTTGCCTGATTTTCACCGATGTCTGTTCGTTGAATTCGGGGCGGTATTTGTTTATATACCATTTCAGCATCATGGCGAGATAAGCGAGTATCACAAAAGCCCCAAACGGCATAAGCAGGCCGCCGAGCCTTACATCAAGCCCGAGGTCAAGCCCCGCGAATGTGCCGTTGCCCAGAATCTCACGCACTATGCCCAAAGTGAGAATTACGGCGCCGTAACCGACGCTTACGGCAAAGGCGTCCTCAAGGGCTTTGCCCACGGTGTTTTTTACCGCGAACTGCTCGCAGTGAACGGATGTTACGGAATTTACGGCGAGCAGAGGCAGATACATCTGCATACGCGCGTTAAGCGATATTCCCGTTTTTTCGGCAAGGAAGGCAAACGGAAAAACACAGCCGGCGCCGATAATCAGATAAAGCGCCACGCGCAGCCATCTCGGCAGGCGTTTGAAAAGCAGGCTCGCGAGAAAACAGCACACAACGGTGTCAACCGTAAAAACAATAAAGAAAATGAGCGATGTCACAACATCCGAGGTGGCCGCCGCCGCAAGGCACAGGCCCGCGAGCTGAATAAGCACGGGGTTGAATATAACGGCGCCTTTGAGCAGAATATTATCTTTTTTGCTTTTTGCCTGAGCCATCACGCCGCCTCCTTTTCGGGGCTGCCGCCGTTTCGGGAGATTTTATCAAAAAGGCTCTGAATAACGGGCCAGGAACAGTTCGCGATAATAACGGCGAAGCATACGCCTTCCTCATATATTCCGAAATACCTTGTGAGCATACACAAAATGCCCGAATAAACGCCGTAAAGCAGTGCGTAAACAGGTTTTTTGGGCGAGGTCGCCGGGTCTGTAACAAAGAAAACCGCCGCGAAAAGCAGTGAGCCGGAACATATTTCAAGAATAAGAGAGGCAAGCGCGCCGGTGTTGACCCGGGGGAAAAGAAGAGCCGAAACCGAACACGCGAGAATAAAACCGAAGCAGCTTAAAAACGCCCTCGGTCTGCGCAAAATCAAAAATACAACACATCCGAGAAGAACCACGGCGCAGGCTGTGCCCATAGGGCCCGAAACGCTGCCGGTAAGAATATCCGAAACACTGACGGGGTCAAGGTGCAGCGAGGAGCTTTTCCGGAGCATACCCGCAAGCGATGTTCCGCTGACAAACTGCCCCGTGGCGGAGGTGCCGGACACCGGGAATGAGAAAACCTCGCCGGGGAAGCAGACGCAGGCAAACGCAAAACCCGCCGCCGCGGGCACAACGGGAGTTTTCATCGACCCGCCGAACGGGATTTTTACCGCGAACTCCGCGAACACGCAGGCGAGCGCGGGCACATAATAAGGCACGGTGGGCGGCATCATAAGCGCGATTGCCGTGCCGGTGAAAACGGCGCACAAGTCACGAAGCAGAATTTTGTTGTAAAACAGAAGCCCGCCGGTCAGGTCGCAGAAAACGGCGGTGCCGACGCTCGCGAGCAGCACAAACACAGCCCTGCGCCCGCAGTAGTAAACGGCGGGAACGCAAAGAGCGAGCAGCATAAGAAGATAATCTCCGAAATATGACTGACTTTTGGCAATCAGGCTTTTTTCTTTTTTTTGTTGTGCCAAAAGGGGTACCTCCGAAATAAAATGATAAACGCGTTTTACCCGGCAAACTGGTGAGAGTGAGCCGCGGCAAGAATTTCCGAGATTGCAGCGCCCGGATTTTCCGCTTTGAAAACAGCGGAGCCCGCCACAAACACATTCGCCCCGGCGAGAGACGCCCTCGCGGCGTTGAGCGGGTTTATGCCGCCGTCAACCTCAATGTCAACATTCATGCCGCGTTTTTCGATTTCGCGGCGCAGGGCGGTGATTTTGGGCTCGGTGTTCTCCATATATTTCTGACCGCCGAAGCCCGGCTCAACGGTCATAACAAGCACCATTGAAAGCCTGTCGAGGTAAGGGAACACGGCTTCTGCGGGGGTGGCGGGTTTTATTGACAGGCAGGGTTTGCAGCCGCAGTCCGTTATTTTTTTAATTGTTTCGTCAGCCGGTGAGGAACTCTCAATGTGAAAGGTTATTATATCCGCGCCCGCTTTCGCGAAATCCTCAATATACATAAGGGGCTTCTCAATCATCAGGTGAACATCGAAAACAGCCCCCGAAAGCTTGCGTATGCTTGAAATAACGCCCGCGCCGAAAGAGATGTTCGGCACAAAGCAGCCGTCCATAACATCGAGGTGCAGGTATTCGGCGCCGCCTTTTTCCGCTTTCGCGGCTTCTTCGCCCAGGCGTGAAAAATCGCAGGCGAGAACAGACGGCGAAACAATATTTTTACGCATAACGCCTTGCTCCTTTTTTACAAAAATATATATTAAGTATAACACACGGCCGCCTTTAAGGTCAATATAAAGGTTATAGATAATATAATATAATTGTAAGTTGAAAAGAAAGGCATTTTAGTGTATAATGACCTCATCAAAACCGGAGGAAAAAACCGTGAATGACGAAAAGTTTGAAGAATTGCCGGCGAACCCCGCGCAGGAGCCGGAAACAGAGGCGCCGACGCAACCGGTAACTCAAACCGGGGCGGACGGTGAGCGGTACGCTCCCTATGGGGTGTCATACAAAGAGGCTCAACCGGAAAAGCCGCCGAAAAAAGCGCCCGGCGACGGGCTTAAAATTCTTCTCGCTGTTGTCGCGAGCCTGCTTGTTATCACGATAATAACGGGCACGGCTCTGCATTTTTCCGACCGCTTTTCGGGCGGAGTCAAAAAGAAGGGGCTGTGGGGAGAAAAAACCGAAGCAGAGGTTTTTGAACCCGTCAAATACACCTATGTTCTTGTTCACGGTCTGGGAGGCTGGGGCGAGAACTCCGAAATGGGCAAAACAGCGAACTACTGGGGGGCGACAACCGGCTCGCTTGCTGAGTATTTAAGAGGCAAAGGCTATGATGTCCGCGTGCCTACGGTGGGGCCGTATTCCTCAACTTGGGACAGGGCGTGCGAACTCTACGCGCAGCTCACCGGAACAAGGGTGGATTACGGCGAGGCGCACTCCAAAGCGCACAACCACGAAAGATACGGAACCGAATACACCGAGCCGCTCGTTCCCGAGTGGAGCAAACGCTCAAAGATAAACCTCATCGGTCACTCCTTCGGCGGAGAAACGGTGAGAATGCTCGCGTCCCTTATGGCAAACGGTGACGAAGCCGAAATGAAGGCGACAGGCGAAGAAACATCGGAGCTTTTCAAAGGCGGCAAAGCGGATTGGATTTTCAGCGTAACAACGCTCGCTTCGCCGCACAACGGCTCTCAGCTTACCGAGGTCGCCGGGGGAGTAGGCAAACTTTTCGGCGTTGACAACGCCGTTGACTTTACGGTCAAGGTTGTTTTCTCACTGCTTTCGGCATCGGGCTTGAGCGAGGATGACCTCAACCTTATGCTCGGCCAGTTTGGCATAGGCAAAGATACCTACAAAAGCGCCGCCGAGGCAATAGAGGCGGTCACAAAGGCGGACAATGACCACGCTTTTTATGATTTGTCGCCCGACGGAGCGGCAAGGCTCAACAAAAAAATAAAAACGGTTGACGGCGTTTATTATTTCTCATACGCCTATTCAACCGTAACAAAATCGGCGTCCGGCAAATACACCGCGAAGCCCGGTACATTCTCATCAATGATAATCAGCGCTAATCTGCTCGGCAATTACAAATGCACCACAAAAGGCGGCATTGAAATCAATGAGGAATGGTTTGACAACGACGGGCTTGTAAGCGTTGTGAGCGCGGCATACCCCGCAGGTGAGGAGCACCGCGATTTAAGCGAAAACCCCGAAGAAATCGCCAAAGGTGTCTGGAACACCGCGCCCGTTCTCAGCGGAGATCACGGCACTCCCGTGGGGCTGGGGGCGTCCGCCGCCAAAACCCGCGATTTCTATATAAAACTGTTCGCGATGATTGACTCGCTGAAACACTGATTGAAAAAATTCAAAAATTTTTCAAAAAACATACATTTGACAATGATGTGAGACAAAGTTAAAAAAAGAAAAGAGTTGAAAAATAAAAACTCTGTCGGAAATGAAGAGGAGCGCAACGGAACAAAGCTCTGACAGCGGCGCTCAGATTGTGTTCAATTTTGCCGTTACGCCAAGGTGTTACTTGCCTTTAAGATGTAAAGCTTATTTTATTTATATTGATATACCATTACAAAATCAACAATAAAATTCCTCATCACACGCAGCAGGCGGATTTCACCATGCGGCGATTTCGACCCTTTCAAGCAGGAGTTATTCCGTCCGCAAGAACGGATTTCGTTGAAAAAGCCTCGTCCGAAGACGAGGCTTTTTGGCGGAGAGTTAGGGATTCGAACCCTAGGTACATTTCTGTACACAGCATTTCGAGT
>ONON01000171.1 GCA_900319455.1 uncultured Eubacteriales bacterium | reverse complement strand
TTTTTCTCTGTATACCGGCGGATTCTCAATCATTGAACAAATATCATTCCAGCTCAATTCACACGCCCTGATATTCAAATTATATTTGTTGTCCATAAGTGTTACTTTCATTGCTCTTCCTCCGGTGTCGTTTGGTTTCATAGACAGTATGCAAGAAAAAAACGGAACCGAAGATTTTTACGTAAGAAAAACGTAAAAAGCGTTATCTGTGAAATTAATTTTTTTCAAAAATTTCAAACTATTTCCGGCTCATTGATTTCGTCAATGTTGGGTGTAAAGGGTATTAGGGATGTTTCCCTAACAAGTGGGCGATTGTGTGGGAACATATGCCTTGCTTGCTGATTATATTATGAATACAGGGTGCGAAAAATCCATTTATTGTCTGTATATTGTTTTTTCAAGCAATCCGCTTTCAAGTTTGTGCCGCCGACCGCCTTTCGATTTTTATGAAAGGTAACTGTTCCAACTGTCTGAGCCGTTCCCGATATTTCACTTAGATTTCCATTCAGTCAGTATATAACAAAAATTACATATAATTATTATTGCATTGACGGGAATGGGCAGTTATAATTAATTTATCAGTATAATTTTACATTTTTTATTTATATTTTCTCATTTATATTTATTCGGTATTGATTATGAAAAAGACTTTACTTTTCGGGATTATTTATGCGCTTATAATCACTGCGGTTTTCGGTTCGTTTTTTATGCTGTCCGAGAGCCGGGTCAAACACATCGTTTCGTCTCCCGAGCAAATCCGGGAGCTGAAATGTGACGGCTTATGCCTTATTGGGCTTAACAGCGTGGAGATTTACAACAACAAGCTTCTGACTCCCGACGATTTCGCAAGCGGAGATACGGCCGAGCCGGACAATATAATCGATTATGACAGTTTTGTTACATACCGCTTTACGGTCGGAACGGTTCCCGGAGAAACCTACGGCTTTTTCAGAAAAAAATCCGATTACGCCATGAATGTTTATGCCGGCGGAGTTCTGATAGCGAAAACGGGAAAGGTTTCCGCAAAAGCCGATGAATTTATCCCGACCGCCGAGAGCCCTGAGGGCTTTTTCACCGCCGCAGGCGACAAGGTCGAAATCATTATTCAGCAGGCGAATTTCAATCATGTGAAGCATTACGATACCCAAATTGTAACGGGTCCTGCGCGCGAAACTGAAAGATACGCAAGGTTGTGGTATATCGGCAGAACGGTGGTTTTTGTCAGCTTAGTGACGGCAGGCCTTATGAATCTCGGAATGTATTTCTTCTTTGAAAACAAGCTGAAATATCTTTTCCTTGCATTTCTCTGTCTTGCGGGTGCGGTCAATTACGCCACTCCATCTCTCACCGATTTTGTGTTTCAGAATATCAGTTGGTATGTAAGCCACAGAATAGAATACTGCTCAAAAATTCTCATTCCCTTTTTTGCCGTGGCTTACGCCGACACGGTTTTTGAAGGCGGAATAAACAAACATCTAAAATACCTCTTTATGCTTTATTCGGCGGCGTGTATTGCGGTCACGCTTCTGCTGCCGTCAAATATTTATACCGCAATAGGCGAAGCGGGCTCCTATATCCTCGTGGCTCTGCTTTTGTTCATACTTATAAACCTTGCCGTCTCGATCAAGAAAAAATCCGAAGAAACGGAAAAATACAAGATTTTGATTATTTGCGGCTTTGTGACTCTGCTCATTTTCTCGCTGTTTGAATTATTGCACATTTCAGTCGGGCTTTTTAGATTCGTGCTGACCGAAACGGGAATAATCATCTTTGCGTTTATAAATACCGTCGCTCTGGCTCTCGATTTCAACGAAATGAGCCTTCGCCTTGATGAAGCGATAATGAGAGAAAAGGAGCTTATGCAGACGAACGAAACGATGGTGAAGCTCGGCAATATGCGCGATTCCTTCCTCGCGGATTTAAGCCATGAGCTTAAAACGCCGCTGACCGTTATTGGGAATATATCCGCGCTCACGGCTTATCAGCTTAAGAACGGAGCGGCGGACGCCAAAACGGTTACCGACCTTGAAAAAGCAGAAAACGAGGCCGTTCGCCTCGGCAGGATGGTTGACAACCTAAAGCTTAAATCGATCACTAAATTTGAAAACAACGGCGAAATTACCGAGAATCTTTCCGCTACGCTCAGATTTGCCACCGATTTCTGCCTGCCTCTGTGCAAGAGAAACAACAACAAAATTTCCGTTGACTGCGGTGAGAATATTAAAGCAGATATCAGCGAGGATCTCGTCTTCCACTGCCTTTACAATCTTATTTCCAACGCCTCAAGGCATTGCAAAAACAGTGTGATAGAGCTCTCCGGAAGGCAACAAAACGGCAAGGCGGTCATCCGCGTGACCGACCGGGGCGACGGAATGACGGAAGAAGAGAAGAAAAAGGCGTTTGACCGCGGGTATTCGGGAGATTCGGGTTCGGGAATCGGCCTTGCCCTGTGCAAGGAGATCGCGGAGGATAACGGCGGATCTATTGAGCTTTCCGACACTCCGGGCGGCGGCCTCACGGTAACTATAACATTTAACGGGTGCTGATATGTCAAAAATACTGATTATTGAAGATAACAAAGATATTTTATATACCAACAGAACAATGCTTGAGCTGAACGGCTACGAGGTCATATCCGCCGAGACCGTCGCCGCAGGCAAAAAGCTCTGCCTTGAGAGCGGCAATATTTCTTTGATAATTCTCGATATTATGCTGCCAGACGGCAACGGTCTGGATCTTTGCAGAGAGCTCAGGGAGCACAGCGACGTTAAGATTCTTTTTCTCAGTGCCCTTGACACAGATAAAGATGTTATTGCAGGCTTCAGAGCCGGCGGAGACGATTATCTCGAGAAACCGTATCATATGGAGGAACTGCTTTTGAGAGTAAAATCCCTTCTGCGCCGAAAAAATGTCGGCGCGGTCACCCGAAATTTCGGCGGAATCGAATTTTACGATTATTCATTCGGAGCAAGTTGTAACGGTGAAGATCTGATGCTAAGGCAAAAAGAATACTCCATATTGAAATTTCTCTGCGACAATGCAGGTGAATATTTTACCGCAAAGGAGATCTTTGAGATCGTATGGGGAGTTTCCAATGCGGATACCTCTGAAATACAGCCGTTTTACAACACGATTTCCACCGTGAAGGAGAAAATTTCCGCCACGGATGTTGAAATAATCCACGAAAAATCAAAAGGATATACGGCTGCGATTAAATAAACGGTTATGTTCTTTGCCGCAGTCTAACAAATTTGTTAGACTGCGGCTGTTTATTTGCCTCCCGGGGATTTATATAATAACATTATAAAATGAAAAATTGTTTTCGGGAGGCAAAAATTAATGAAAAGATTTATCAGTCTGATCCTGTCGCTTCTGATGATCGTTTCGGTAATATCAACGGGTATTGCTGCGGTTATAGTAAGCGCAGACGGCGAGACAGGCGGCAACTTCCTGCTCTCACATCCGACTCCGGCCAATGTCGACAGTTCAGCGAACCCCTACGGCAAGCCGTCGGGCAGAGTTTTCTCGTTATCCACAATGAACGAACTTTTCTATTATCAGACGTGGGACGGAAATTACGAGGAATATAAGTTTGATCTTTATGACTCAAGCCGCAGTCCGACGCTTGATCTCAAATACTCGTCGGCGTATGACAATTACAGCGACGAAAATTACTGGCTCAAAGACCCGAACAGGGCAAACTCATCGGATCCTTCCGGTGCTTTGCTTTCATTCAGTAATACGGATAACAATCTTCTGAAAAAATACCGTTTAAGCTATGTTCAGTCTGTCGGCTGCGATCCTCTCGCAAGCGGCAGGGATGACCATATTGCTTTTATCGGTTATTCCAATTATAAGGTCGGCAATAGCTGGACTTATCACACCTATGTCGTTCTTCAGAATCTTAAAACGAATCAGCAGTATGCGATCGATCTTGATTCTTCATCATGGACCAAAGACCAAGACCTGCCATATTATCTTAACGCCGCTTATTATGAAATCGCTGCGGGCGATTTTGACGATGACGGCAAAGATACCATTATTGTTTACTTTCCTGCGGCTGAAAACAACGTAAGGGTTTGTGAAGTCAGTTTCAACGGCTCTTCTCTCAGCAGCAAAACCGTCACAACAATAGCAAACCTGAGACCCGAATCGGCAGATATGCTTTCGGGCAGAGACAACCGTTGGGAATTCAAGCCAACCGTCAGTTTCGCAGTCGGTGACTTTGATGCCGACGGAGTTGAAGACCTTGCCATATCAACCGGATTCGGCAACCCTGAGTGGGACGGCAGCGGCAGTGCTGAAAGCGGTCTTTCAAAATCCGGCGTATCTTTTGAAAGATATGTCACCGGTGTTTCGGTAATGCAGTATTCCGGCGGAGCATGGAGCGTTAAAGATACAAAGTGGATGTATGACCGCTCCTCTCTGGTTTCATCTGACAACGAGTCTTCCACATATTATTACAAAGCAATGCATATGGGCGAAATCGCCGCGGGCGATATTGACGGTAACGGAACCGACGATATAATCTGCGCCGGTTATACATCCTATGATGATAAATGCAAAGGCGTTGTCTGGAAAGACACATCCAAGGGCATAGATATTTCCCGCCTCGGCGATATGGATAAAGGAAACTATGCTTATTCAATCATTTCATACAACGGAAGCGGTTATACAAAGACCGCACTTGACAAAATCCAGATAGGAAAAGCGGAAAAAGAGCATTTCTATCATGACGACGATTTGATGTGGCCGCAGATTCAGGTTGAAGCGGCATATACCAACGGCCGCTCAAACCCCGCAGAAGTTTTTATTGACGGTTCAATTTACAGCGGTAAATCAGGCTCTCTCATTTCACAATTTGATACGAAAGTATATACTCAGTCATTCACCACTTTTATGAACGGAAGCACCACAGCCGGTCTTATCTTTACGACTCAGGTTGCGGCAGGTAACTTTGACGGGAACGTTGCCGGGCGCGAACAGTTCATTTATGTTCTCGCATTCAAAGAGAAAGGCGCAAGAGACTACGCTACCTTTATGGGCATAGTGGGCGGATGCGAATTTGACGACGTCGTTGAAACCGTAAACGGCAAAAAAACTGTAACGGATTACGGCGAAATAACCGGTTACGGCTGCAGC
>ONON01000095.1 GCA_900319455.1 uncultured Eubacteriales bacterium | reverse complement strand
TTCGCTTGTATCCAAGCTTCTGGCCGGCGACTGCAGGGCAAAAATCAATTTTCTCAATGTGGCGCCGGGCAAGCAGTCGCTTGATATGCAGTTAAGCAGTTATCTCGGCTATCTTTTAGGCAAAGACGGCAGCGACGGCACCGTTTACATTATAATCAGCGAAGACAAAGGCTATGAGTCGGTACTTAAATTCTGGAATAACGGCGATGAAAAGCGCGCAAGGCTTTTTCCGAAAATCAAAACCTGCGTTACCTATTTCAAAAACGCGCCTGTAAAGGCGGCTCAACCCGCTCCCGCGGATGAAAATCCTGCCGTAACGGCGGAGCCCGAAGCGGCCGAAACGGCGCCCGCGCCGAAAAAGAAGCCCGCCGCAAAAAAGAAAGCGGCCCCGAAAAAGAAGGCCGAGGACGCCGTCAAAACGGAAGTGAAGCAAAAAGGTCAGAAAGAAACGGAGCTTAACAACTCCGTTCAGCAGACCCTGAGCAAGGTTAAAATCGACGGCAACGCGATTGACGGCAATGTGATTAACAAGGTTGCCTCCATAGTCAAGTCGCACCGTCAGGACGCCTCCAATAAGATTCTGACAAACATAAGAAACGCCCTTGTAAAAGAATACAAGCAGGAAAAGGGCAACGAGCTTTACAAGGCAATCAAAAAGCACATTGAAGAATACAAAAAGGAGCAGTAAACTGCTCCGCATATCCGCCTGTGGCGCAGCTGGATAACGCAGCGGATTCCGATTCCGGAGAGCGCAGGTTCGAATCCTGTCAGGCGGGCCATAATCCTATCCTAATTTTGATAGAATTGGGGTAGGATTTTTCTTTTCCTTATATATCAAGGGCTTTCAGGCTTCTCAATACCAGAACGATAAACAAAAATGCCCTGCCAGAGTGTTTCTGACAAGGCGTTTTTCAAGCTTTTATAAACCTTTTTACTGATTATTTAGATTAATCGTTCGTTATTTGGGGTATTGTTCATTTATTATTTTTCGGATTAATAATTAACTCGTTTTTAAGAATGAAATAAAGAACCTTGGAATTAGTAGTAACATTGTCTTCAACAATATCAATTATTTTGTTGAACATCAATAACCCTCCTGTCTACAATAACTGCATGAAGCCATCCACTGTTTGTTTTGCACTCCGAACAATAAGTAAATAACACATTAAAAATATTCAGAGCTGGCTTATATCAAAACTCAGAGGGCTGGGTTCAGCCATTACGGACGCGTTAAAATCCGTGCTCGGCATTCACTCGTCGTCAAAGGTGTTTGAGGATGAAATCGGCAAAAACCTCGGTCTCGGCATCGGAGTAGGTTTTGAAAAGATAATGAAAACCGTCAAAGAGGATATGGCCGAGGCTGTTCCCACGAACTTTGATTTATCGGCGACTGTATCCGCCGGAGCAAGTATGCCTTCAACCGGTAATTACGGCGGCATTACTTTGTCGCTGAATATCGAGAATTTCAACAACACCCTGCAGGATGTAAAGGAACTTGCAGAGGAGATTTCAACCGTAATCGCAGGTCAGATAAAGAGAAAGGCGCAGGCTTTTTAACCATAAACAGTTGTTATTTTAAGTTTGGATGCTTGGAAATCCAATTACTATATTCTCTTTGATATTTTGTAAGTTCGTTTTCGTAACTAATAAGTAAACTTTTCGTGTTTGTATATGACTTTTCCATTAGTTTCTCTTTGTTTACTTTCTTGTTCTGCTTTATCATAGCAGTAAAAGAACCAACAAAGAAAATCAGCAAAAAAATAAACGCTCCAACTCCTCTTTCGGGAGTAAACAATTGAGTAAAACTTACAATAAAAAACAGAAACGAAAAAGCAGTAAGGAAGCACAAAACAATCAGAATTGTTTTAGACATTACTTTTTTTGTTGAAAGCTTAATATTATCTTTTTCTTCAGTTATTAGTTGCTTTCTAAGTTCAGTAATTTTGCTGCTTGTAGCGTTGATTTTTTCCTGGAGCAATTCTCCCCGCCTTGATAAATTGTTTTTTAATGCATTGTTAATTGATTCATACTCTTTCAGTTCTTTAGAATCAGCAAATCTAACTGCTTTTTCATAGTTACTGTTGTTGTCTAACGGTTCAGACAAATTGAGTATAAGATCATCCGCTGTTTTGCTGTGTTTTTGACACAGAAGTTTACCAAAATAGGCTTTACTGCATGTAGGATTCATATCAAGAACTTTTTCCAGGTATTCATCAGCAGAAAAGAAATTGCCGTCTTCAATGTATATGAATGCCCTATCTAACAGCGACTTTTCGCTTGCTATTCCATCCACTGCTATTTTTCCGGTATGTTCAATTACGGTTTTATCCTGAACGATTTTAGTTCCGCAATAAGAGCAAAATCCATATTCTTTTTCATCATTCAACTGAATGTCCGCCCCGCATGCGGGGCATTTAAGAGCAACAAAGCCCATAATAATCCTCCTAAAACTCAACTGCTAGGTATTTTATCATTATTTCCTTCTAATATCAATTGTTATTTAAAAGACGGTGATCGTTTTATGGAATCATTTGTTTTCAACAATATATCCTCATCCTCCCACGGCCTTATTATTTCCGAGAAAGACATCTATTCTGCTCCGGCAAGGGATACCGAGTTTGTTTCCGTCCCCGGCAGAAACGGCGATGTTCTAATCGACCACGGTCGTTTTGAAAACATAAATGTCGCATACACACCCGGCTGTAATGATTATAAAAACTTAAAGTTATTCGTTTGGTGTTAAAAATCCAAACATTTTTTATAAAAATAATGATTTTGTAAAACGCCTGTGTTATAATAATAAAAGTTATGTATGAAAGGCAGTATGATTATGCACAATCTCATAAAGCGAAACACACCGCATATATTTCAATCTTTCATCCTTGAAAAAACCGAGAAAGAAAACGGTAAATCCGTTTATTACATTTCACAGCGCGCGGGCAGAATAGTTCTGGGCGGCGACTGCAAAATAAGCCAGGCGATGGCTTACTACCGCTACCTCAAGGATTACTGCGGAGTGAATATTTCACACGCGGGCAACACCGCTATGCCCGAAATAACCGAGGCTCCCCTGCCCGACAGAGAGATAAAGCACGTAATCGAGCAAGACAAAAGGGTGTATATGAACTACTGCACCTTCGGCTACTCCTGCGCCTGGTGGGGCTGGGATGAATGGGAAAAAGAAATCGACTTTATGGCGATGAACGGCATAAATATGCCCCTTGCGGTTATCGGCACCGAGGCCGTTTGGTTCTACACCCTTCGAGAGTTTAAATACAGCGAGAACGGAGCTATGAGGTACCTTTCGGGCCCCGGCTTCTGGCCCTGGCAGCTTATGGGCAACCTGTGCGCGTATTTTCCGCTTTCGGATAAAAAATTCATTGACGCAAGGCTTGAGCTCGGTCAAAAAATAATCGCGAGGCAGGTTGAACTCGGTATGACGCCCATTCTTCAGGGCTTTTCGGGAATTGTGCCGAGATCGATAGGCAAGGTTTTCAAATCAGCGAGGCTTCGTATGGTTAAGCCGTGGTGCAACTTCCCCTGCACCTGTATGCTTGACCCTCTTGACCCTCTGTTCACAAAAATCGGCACGGTCTTTCTTGAAAAACAGCGCCAGATGCTCGGCGCCTACCATTACTATGCCTGCGACCCGTTTCACGAAAATGAGCCGAACTCCAAAAAGAAAAACTACCTTGCCGATGTGGGCAAAACAATTGACAGACTTTATAAAAATTTCGACTCAGAATCGGTCTGGGTTATGCAATCCTGGTCGCTTTATGAAAACATAGTCAACGCGGTGCCGAAAGGCAGGCTTCTTATTCTTGACATTGACGGCGTAAAAGCGGATGAGTCAGGCGGATTTTGGGGGCACGATTTTGTAACGGGCAGAATACACAATTTCGGCGACCGCACCGTACTTCACGGCAGTATGGATGTTATAGCCGGCAACGAATACGCCGCTGTTAAAAAGAAATACGCCAATGTTTGCGGAACGGGGCTTTTCCCCGAAGGCATAAGGCAGAACCCCATGCTGTTTGACCTTGCCTTTGAAATGCTGACCCAAAGCGGAAAAACCGATATTGAGCCGTGGCTTGAAAACTATGCCCTGCGCCGTTACGGCAGTGATGAAAAATGCCTTGCTCACAGTGTTAAACTCGTTTATGAAACAGCTTATTCCCCCGAATGCACGGGCAGAGAAACGGGCTCGGTTATCTGCGCGCGCCCGTCAACTCATCTTCTGCACACAGCGCCTAACGACACGCTGACTGTTCGCTATGACAACGCGAAGCTGTTTGAAGCCTTAAAGCTGCTTCTTCAGGCGGAAAAAGCGGATAAAGACGGTTATGAATATGATGTTTGCGACCTCACCCGTCAGGTGCTCGGCAATCTTGTCAATTCGCTTTACACAAAAATTATGAAGGCTTATTATGATAAGGATGTAAACACGTTTGAGCGCTGCACCAACCTGTTTTTGAAGATTCTCGAAGACCTTGACGCTCTGCTTATGACGCGAAAAGAACTCACATTAAGCTATAACCTCGAACAGGCGGGAGCCTGCGCCGTTGATGAAAAAGAAAAGCAGAATTTTGAACTCAACCTTCTGACTCAGATTACAATCTGGGGGCCGATGACCAACCCGGTGAACTACGATTACGCGTGGAAGGAATGGGGCGGTCTTATTGAAACATACTACCTTAAACGCTGGCACTCATTTTTTGAGCAGCTTGCGGCATATTTTAAAAAGCGCAATTTTTCAACAGAAACAAAAAAGCAGCATTGCGAACGCAATGCCTACTCCGGAAACGGGTTTTATAAAAACTACGAAAAGTTTGAGAAAAACTGGCTGCAAACCGTTGACCCTGCCCAACCGGTTGATGAAAATACCGTTGAACACGCGCGAAAGCTTGTTGAGAAATACGCGAAATATATTGAAGATTAATATTAATTACACGGGGCTGTCCTCTCGGACAGCCCCGCCTGTTTTATACTGAATTAAATGTTTGCGAAACCCGTCTGTTATTCCGCTTGGGCGCTTTGTCTGAATGTGAGAACGGTTTTGAACAAATCGCCGTCGATTATAAGGTTGAATTTGCCTTTCTGAGCCTCGGTGAAGCTTTTGGCTATTGACAGCCCGAGACCGTTGCCGACCGTTTTACGCGATTTGTCGCTGCGCTTGAAGCGCTGCATAAGCTCATCTTCGCTGACGGTTATTTTGTTCGCGGATGTGTTTTTAAAGGTGATTTCAACAAACCTGTCTTTTTTTTCAACATCAATAAACACCCTCGTGTCGGGCATTGAGTAGCTGCAGATGTTGTTTATCAGGTTTTCAAACACTCGCCAGATCATTGTGCCGTCACATTCCGTAAGCACGGATTCATCGGGAATATTGAGCACCGGCGTAAGGTTTTTCTCCTCAAACAGCATTGAGAATTCATCGACAACCTGCGTTAAATACAGCCCTATGTCAAGCGACTCAAAATTAACCTCAATGCTTCCGGTTGAAACCTTTGAAACTTCAATAAGATTTTGCAAAAGCGTGTTGAGTTTTTGCGACTGGCGGTTGATTATTCCGAGATAATTGCCGATCTCCTCCCTGCTGCACTCGCCGCTGCTGACAATATCCGAATAATTGATAATTGAGGTGAGCGGGGTTTTCAGATCGTGAGAAATGTTCGCGATAAGCTCATTGCGCATTTCGGTGCTTCTGTTTTTCTCCTCAAGAGCGTTTATCATTTCATCCTTTATGGCAACAAGGTCATCGTTAATCGCCCTGAAATCGCCGAACATAATGTGAGAATCGGGTATGCTGTCATAATCGCCGCTGGCGAGCTTTTTGCTGTTTTCACGCATAGCGTTGAGGTTGAAGGCAATAAGAAAGAATATTGCCCCGAACACAAACAGAAAGCCGAGCTGACCGAACGCGAAAAAGAGAAAATTGAAATCCTCAAGAAGGCCGGATTCACAGGTTTTGAACCTGTAAACAAAATAGAACACCATCGCGAGGTCAATCAGAAGAACCGCGCCCATAGCTATAAGCGTTTTGCCGAGAAACGGTATTTTTATGTTTTCGGTATTTTTGGTGCTTTTGCCGATTGCTTTTATTATTCTGTAAGGGATTGTGTTTTTAAGCACCGAACCCGATTTTATTCTTGACGCGAGAGATATGCAGAACACAAGAATAACCACCGATTCAAACAGCTCGAGAATAAGAATTACCGCGTTCCACAAAACAATGTTTGTCTCTTTCATATTCGGCACCGAAGTCAGCAGAATAAGGCCCAGCGTAAACGCGGTGTAAGCGATAACCCCCAGGCACAGCACATCAAAAGGCACCCTGTCAATGAAAAACTGCCTTTTCGCGTCTCTCGGCCTGCCGACAGAGTACATAATCCAGCCCAGCAAAAAGGCGGCAGCGCAAACCAGCACAAACAAAACAACAAAAATAACATAGCGCATCGCGCTCGCGATTTTAATCAGGTTAAGGGCAAGGCGGTAATTGTCCGACGCCTGCATATCCCTGCGCACAAACAGCGAAATTCTGACAAAAACCGTTCCGAACTCACTGACAGGCGCGTTGAAAGAGCGCTTGCTTCTGTAATAATAATCTCTGAAATTATAATCCGGGTCATTGCAAAGCAGAACATCCTCATTCCTATCTTCCACGGCGAACACAATGTTTGTGTTTTCGGGGCTGTATTCTTTTTGATAAGCCTCATAAACCGCGCGTTCTTCCGCGGTAAGGCCGGTGAATGTGTCGCTTTGCACATGAAGGGTTAAATAATCCGTTATTTTTTCATACTCCTGCTCGGCGATTTTGCTCATTGCCTTCTGAATGGGGTATGTGGCACGATCACTGCCGAAAAAGTGGTAATCATACATAAAATTGATAGCCAGCGCGAGAGCCACCGCGATTTCAACCGTAAAAACATACAGCAGCGCAACCGTGACCTTATCTGACATTTTTTTCAGCTTCAGCAATTTATATTACCCCTTTTCCATTTTATATCCGTAACCGAAAACGGAAATGATGTATCTCGGCCGTGCGGGATATTTCTCAATTTTCTCACGCAGATGCCGTATGTGAACAAGCACCGTGTTTTCCGCCCCGAGCGGATCGCTCTCCCAGACCTGCCTGTATATCTCTTTAAGCGAAAAAACCGTGCCCGCGTTCTCTGTGAGCAGTTTGAGAATAGCGTACTCCGTGGGCGTAAGATTTACCGGCTTGCCGTCAACGGTAACCGTTTTTTTACTGTTGTCAATAACAATGGGGCCGTTGCTTACCGTGTTTGAGTCATATACCCGCGCGGCTTCGCCCGCCTGCCTCTCAATGCGGGCAAGCTGGTACTCAACCCTTGCCGCCACCTCGATTTTGTTGAACGGTTTTGTTATGTAGTCATCCGCTCCCAGGCGGAAAGCCATTCTTTTATCTTCCGCCTCACTTCTGGATGTAAGAAGAATAACCGGAACCTGCGAGGTTTTGCGTATTTCGCAAAGCGCCTCAACACCGTCCATTTCGGGCATCATAACATCCATAAGAACAAGGTCGATTTTGTTGCCTGCAAGTTTTTCGAGCGCCTGCCTGCCGTTAAACGCCTCAATTATATTGTATTCTTTATTGTCGGCGAGCAGATAAATTTTTAAAGCTCTGACTATATCTTCTTCATCGTCGCATATCAGAATGTTATACATTTAATTGCTTCCTCCGAAATTTAATTATAAATAACACCTGTTATTTTATATTATAAAATAAGAAGCCGCTGTAAACAATTGTCTTAATACAATTTGCGCGGCAATCTTAATACAATCTTAATAAGTCGCCAAAATCTTAAGATCGCATTGAGGTATGTTTAATGCCTTCTTAATGCAATGCGCAGTTGAATCTTAATCGGCGTGAAAATATAATGTAGTCAAGACAAGGGCGGAAGCCCGAATAAATTGCGGAGGGGTAAAAACAATGAAAAACACAAGAAACGACAAGCTTATCTGCTGGAACAGAAAAAACGAAAACGGTACGGTAACCGAAAAATATCACTGCGGCAGCTCGGTAATCGGTGTTTCAAGATTCCGAAACCTTGTTTCGGATGAAAACTGCGTTGTTATCTCTTTTGAGCGCGGCAGGCTGAGCAAGAGCCGTAAAGCGGATATAGCCCGCCGCCTCGGAGCGGACCTGAACGCCTGCAGAATTGAAAATCACGCAATCTACGGCAGAGCCGTATAAAGCAAAACGGCAACCGAATTTTCCCGGCGATATTTCTCTCCGGAAAAGTACCTTAAAATCTGCCGTTATCTCTAAAAACGGTTAATTAAGGCAATAAACAAATACTGAAATATAAAAAGAAAGGAATTGAATAAAATGCTTCTTGTTATAACTGCGGCGGTTCTTGCGCTTATGCCGATAATGCCTTTTGCATGGCTTTACGAACTTTTAGGGCAACCGTTAGATGGCTTTTTTGAAATCATTTCGGAGTATTGGATTTTCTGATTGACAAAACACCGCCTGAAACACTGTTTATCCCTGTTGATTATGAAGCGGCGCTGAATAAAACAACGACAACAGTAACCTGATACCAAAAAAAGACTGCAAAAATTCCTGGAAAAATGAGCGGAGAAACGGCAATGAAAAAGTTTTTATCTTTTATTATTGCGCTGATTACGGCGTTTGGATATGTTACGGCAGCGGGCGCTGTTGAAGAAACAAACGGCGGATACTGCGGCGCGGACAACCTGTTTGATATAAAGTGGACAGAGTATGATAACGGCGTTCTCGTAATAAATGGCAGCGGCAAAATGAAAGATTTTACACAACCGTATTCAGAAGAACACTCGCCGTGGAATAATTATTATAATCTGATAACCGTTGAAGAGGGTATTACATCAATCGGAAACTACGCTTTTTATAAAAACCGTTTTGAAACGCCGAAGATTTCATTGCCCCGCAGTCTGGAAAAAATAGGTGAAAATGTATTTTGGAGCCCTGAAACCACAGACTCATTCAAGTTCAAAACCGTAATCTGTTATTCAGGAACGCAAGAGGAATGGCAGAAAATAGATATAGCGGAGTCAACAAAAAGGGCTCTGCAAAGCGAAAACTGCATTTTGACTTTTAACGGAGAAACTCCTGCTCCGTATTGCAAAATAGTATTAAAAAACGGCAATCAGGTCGGGCAGTATGAATATTTTGAAGGATGCGCCGATTATTGCCTCGGTGATTGTTATGACGCCGAATTGAAATGGAGTTTCGGCTATGAGGCAAATGAATTCAGCATTTTCTGGCTTGGTTGGGACGATGACAAAGGCGATTGGACCGTATACGGACATCACGGTTCTCAAGCGTGGCGAAAAAATTACGGAAAAGCGGGCGAGCGGACAATACACCTTTCTCTTGTAAATCCTGACGGAACAATCATCTTCAAAGATACGGTAACGGTTCAGGTAAACCCAATGCCTCTAAAAGATAAAACCGATTATTTCATTAAACACATATCATTTTACATGATGTTGCCTTTGGCATTTGTTTTGCGTTCTTTATTCATTGTTTAACGGAAAAGATAAAACATTTCAAACAGAATTATAACACATATATAAAGCTTGCTTCAAAGCCGGTGCCGCTGCGCACCGGCTGTTTTCATTTAACGAACAGGGATGCGGATACTGTAAAACAAAAAGCACTGCCGCCGTTTCTTTTTTTCGGCAAAAGTGCATTCTTAATGCTTCGGTAATGTTTTTCTTTTTTGATTTTAACACCCGGTTTTTGTGATTTTAACATAAAAAAGCATAAAAATAACAAAAAATTTCATCACTCACGGGATAAAATCTTCACAAAAACTATTGATTAAACCCCTTTATAACTGTTATAATATTTAATTACCGAAGGGGTTACTGCTTCGCTTTATTTTGTAACCCCGCTTTGAATTGGAGTGATACTTTTTATGTTCTCAAACCAGATTATGATTGTCTGCCTGACCGCGGCGGCTTCCGTTCTGGCGCTGTTATTTGCTGTTTTCACCGCGAAAAAGGTGCTTAAATTTGATGAGGGCACGGATTTGATGAAAAAGATTTCTCAATCCGTACGCAAGGGCGCAAACGCCTACCTGAGCAGGCAGTACAGAATAGTTATTGTATTTTTCGGCGTGCTTTTCGCTGTGCTCGGCGTTATGGCGTTTATGGGCCTTCTTACCCCTTATGTTCCGTTCGCATTTCTGACCGGCGGATTTTTCTCCGGCCTTTCGGGTTTTATCGGTATGAAGATTGCAACAGCCTCAAACGCGAGAACAGCCAACGCCTGCCGCGAGGGTCTTAACAGAGGTTTGCGCGTTGCTTTTTCGGCGGGCTCCGTTATGGGCTTCACCGTGGTAGGTCTTGGCCTTTTTGACATTACACTCTGGTTCTTCCTTCTTAAATTCGTATTCAAGCTGCCCGACACCGAGGTTACCGGCGCAATGCTCACCTTCGGTATGGGCGCTTCATCAATGGCGCTGTTTGCCCGTGTGGGC
>ONON01000124.1 GCA_900319455.1 uncultured Eubacteriales bacterium | reverse complement strand
GTTGATACGGGTCTGCTGCGCAATTCAATAACATTTGCGTTAAGCGGCAGCCGAATACACACGGGATTTAATTTGTTGACAATACCGTATATTCCGTTATATAATTAAAAAGTCATAATTATTTTTAAAATATTGGGGTGTTTAAAATGATTGAAAAATTTTCATACGGCAAAACGGCTGACGGCAAAGAGGTTTTTCGTTACAGAATAACCAACAATCCCGGCGCTTATGTGGATCTTATCACATACGGCGCAACGGTTGACCGCATTTGCGTGCCCGACAAAAACGGCGACCTTGCCGATATTCTTGTGGGGTTTGACGATATTGAGGGCCATGAAACACGCTCAAATTATCAGGGGCAAACGGTCGGCAGATACGCCAACCGCATAGCGAACGGAGTGTTTTCGATAGACGGCGTTGAATACAGGCTCACACAGAATGAAAAAGGCAAAACCTGCCTTCACGGCGGAGGCGAGCTCTCGCACGCGGTGTGGAATGCGATTATTATTGACGACAACGCGGTTGAGATGACTTACAGCAGCCCCGACGGCGCTCAGGGCTTTCCCGGCAATGTGGATTTTAAAGTTGTGTTCACCTTTTCCGACAGGAATGAGCTTAAAATCGACTATTTCGCGAAAACGGATAAGAAAACCGTAATCAACCTTACAAACCACGCCTATTTCAACCTTGACGGCGAAGGCAGCGGCGATATTTTAGGCACCGTGCTTAAAATAGACGCGGACCGTTTCACTCCCACCGACGAGGACAGTATTCCCACGGGTGAGCTTCGCGATGTTACGGGAACGGCGTTTGATTTCAGAGAGCCGAAACCCATAGGCAAAGACATAGGCGCGGATGACGAACAGCTTAAAATGTGCAAGGGTTATGACCACAACTTCTGCTTAAACGGCGGCGAAGGGCCCGCGGTTACGGCATACAGCCCCGTGAGCGGCAGAGCGGTGGATGTTTACACCGACCTCGCGGGTGTTCAGCTTTACACCGGCAATTTTCTCAACGGCACAAGAGCGGGGAAGGGCGGCAAACCGATTATTCAGCACGCGGGCTTCTGCCTTGAAACGCAGTTTTATCCCAACACACCCAACACACCTTCGTTCCCGCAGTGCACGGTTGAAGCAGGCGGAAAATTTTTATCATCAACAATGTTTAAATTCTATATAAAAAAATAAAACCGGGAGGATTATCAAATGTTCAGCGACAGCAAAATATGGGTTGCGAATTCGGCATCCGGCGAACGACTTTACCTTGAGCCCTCAATGGCAAACCGCCACGGCATTATCGCGGGCGCGACGGGCACCGGCAAAACAATAACAATGAAGGTTCTTGCGGAATCATTCAGCGATATGGGAGTGCCCGTGTTTTTCAGCGATGTCAAGGGCGACCTGTCGGGCATGTGCACCCCCGGCGTTGACAGTGAGGATATGCAGAAACGAATTGAGAAATTCGGCATAGAGAATTTCACTTACAAAAACTATCCGACAAGGTTCTGGGATATTTTCGGCGAAAACGGCAACAATGTCAGGGTAACCGTCTCCGATATGGGACCCACGCTTCTTGCCAAGCTGTTTGAACTCACCGATGTTCAGGCGGGCGTGCTCAACATAGTTTTCCGCGTGGCGGATGAGCAGGGGCTGGAACTGATTGACCTCAAGGATTTGCGCGCCATGGTCTCCTTCGTGGGCGAAAACAGAGCGGAATTCTCTGTTGAATACGGCAATGTGACCGTTCAGAGCATCGGTGCCATTCAGCGCGCTCTTCTCAAATTTGAGGATGAGGGCGGCAGCAATGTTTTCGGCGAACCAATGCTTGACATAAGGGATTTTATACGCACCGATATAAACGGCAGAGGCTATATCAACATTCTTTCAAGCGTGCGCATTATACAGAGCCCCGCGGCTTACGCGTCGTTCCTGCTCTGGATGCTCAGCGAGCTGTTTGAAAAACTGCCCGAGGTGGGCGATGTTGAAAAACCGAGGCTCGTGTTCTTCTTTGACGAGGCTCATATGCTGTTCAGCGACTGCTCAAAAGCGCTGCTTCAAAAAATAGTTCAGCTTGTTAAACTTATCCGTTCCAAGGGTGTCGGCGTTTATTTTGTGACACAGTCGCCTTCGGATATTCCGGATGAGGTTCTCGCACAGCTTTCAAACCGTGTTCAGCACGGCCTGAGGGCATACACACCGTCTGAGCAAAAGGCTGTCAGAGCGGCGGCAAACGCCTTCCGCGAAAACCCGGAATTTAACACGCAGGACGCTCTTATGGCACTCGGAACAGGCGAAGCGCTTGTCAGCTTTCTTGACAAAAAAGGCATTCCCTCAATAGTTGAGAACGCGAAAATACTGCCTCCGCAAAGCCTTATGGGTGCGGCGGCCGAAGAAACGGTTGCCAAAGTAATTCAGACAGATGAGTTTGCGCTTAAATACAATGAGGAGATTGACAGGGAAACGGCCTATGAAATCATAATGGCGGCAAAGAAAAAGATTGAAGAGGAAAAAGCCGCCGAAGAAGAGCTGAAAGCCGCGCAGGAGGCCGAAAAAAAGGCAGAGGCGGAGCGCCTGAAAGCCGAAGCGGAAGAACAGAAGAGACTTGCCGCCGAAGAGAGAGAACGCAAAAAGGCCCAGGCCGAGGAGCAAAAGAAACTCGCGGCTGAGGAAAGAGAAGAAAAGAAGAGAAAAGCGGCAGAGGAAAAAGAGGCTCAGAAGGCTCAAAAAGAAAAAGACAAGAAGAAAAAAGAAGTTTCCAAAGCGGCGCAGAAGGCTGTTACCAGCGCAACATCGTCGGTAGCGAGATCCGTGAGCACAAATATGGTCAACTCGCTGCTCGGCGGCAAACAGACATCGGCGCAGACTATGGCCAAAAGAGCGGCGACAAACGCGCTCAGCTCTGTTATGAGAACGGGCGCTACCGCGATAATAAGGGGATTTTTCGGAACAAAAAAATAACGCGTTATGTTAATAATTTGTACCGACATTGTTCACAATTTATCACATTGTAATTCATATTCAATTAAAAATCCCGAGGTATTATGTCATTGAATAATAATTGAGGAGGAATGGTTATGGCATCAGAAAAAATCCTTGTTGTTGATGACGACACCAATATATGCGAACTGCTCAGACTGTATCTTGAAAAAGACGGTTATGAGGTTTCAATGGCTAACGACGGCGCGACGGCGGTTAAAAAATTTCAGGAAGAAAATCCCGACCTTATGATTCTTGACATTATGCTGCCTGAGCTTGACGGCTGGCAGGTGTGCAGAGAGGTGCGCAAATTCTCCGACAAACCGATAATTATGCTCACCGCCAAGGGCGAAACCTTTGACAAGGTTCTCGGTTTTGAACTCGGGGCGGATGACTATGTTACCAAACCGTTTGACGCAAAAGAGGTGCTCGCGAGAATCCGCGCCGTGCTTCGCAGAACAAGCTCCGGCCAGCAGGAGAACATAAAAGAGGTAAGATATGACAAGCTTGTTATAAACCTCACCAATTATGAGCTTATGGTTGACGGCAAAAAAGTTGACACGCCGCCCAAAGAGATGGAGCTTATATACCACCTTGCCAGCAACCCCAACAGAGTGTTCACACGCGACCAGCTTCTTGATGAGGTGTGGGGCTTTGATTATTACGGCGATTCCAGAACGGTTGACGTTCATGTCAAGCGCCTTCGCGAAAAACTTGAGGGTGTTTCCGACAAATGGGAGCTTAAAACCGTGTGGAGCGTAGGTTACAAATTCGCAACAAAAGAATAATACGGTAAACAATGGAGATTAACACGAAAAAAACCGGCACGGCAAAGCCCGGCACCAAAACCCGGCGCTCATCGCTGTTCCGCAGATTTTTTCTGACATCCGCCCTTATACTTCTCGGCACGCTGTTTATCGCGGGGCTGTCGCTTATGATTTTTGTTTCAACCTACTGGTCAAACGAAAAGGCGGAGCTGCTCAAAAAAAACACAAACTCCGTCGCGAGCAACACGGCGGATGTTTTGAGTTCCGAATATATGGGCGAAAACCGCAAGGGTTCAATAATGATGATATGCAACAACCTCAATCAGATTTCATCAGCCATTGACGCCGATATTTTTGTTGTTGATTTAAACGGAACGATTATTTATTGCAAAGATATTCTCAAATCCGGCTTTTCGCTTTACACCGGCTCGTGTATGCTGCACGGCGCTTACAGAATAAATGAGACGATTATGAGAACCGCCGTTGACAGGCCCTGTTCATTTACGGGCGACCTTGACGGCGCGCTTGACGGCCTGAGCTTTATTGTCAGCTCACCCGTAAAGGTGGGGGAGGAGACCGTGGCTGTGGTGTTTGCCACGCAGTCGCTCACCCGCGGGCTCGCGCCGTACATTCTGGCTATATTCCGCCTGTTTTCATACGCGTCAATGATAGGCATTCTTTTCGCGCTCATTGTCGCTTATATCGCAACGGCAAGAACAACAAGGCCTCTCCGCCTTATGTCGGAGGCGGCAAAGCAATACGCCAACGGCGATTTCTCATACAGAATTCCGGTTAAAAACACCAAAAACAGAAAATCGGATGAAATCGGTACGCTTATTGAAGCGTTCAACTCAATGGCGCAGGATCTCGCTACGCTTGAATCCTCACGGCGCAGTTTTATTGCCAATGTTTCTCACGAGCTTAAAACACCCATGACAACAATAGGCGGTTTTATCGACGGAATACTTGACGGAACAATAGGCGAAGACAGGCAGGAACAGTATTTAAGCATTGTTTCGGGCGAGGTGAAAAGGCTGAGAAGGCTTGTGGAGCAGATGCTCAACCTCAGCCGTATAGAATCGGGCGAGGTCAGGCTTAACCCGTCGGAATTCGATATTTCCGAAATGATAGTAACAACGCTTATCAGCTTTGAACAGATGATAGACAAAAAAGACATTGAGGTTAGGGGGCTTGACAACTTCACCCAGATTAATGTCAGAGCCGACAGAGATATGATTTATCAGGTGATTTACAATCTTGTTGACAATGCCGTTAAATACACACCGGAAGGCGGCTTTATTGAGGTTGAAGCCCTTAAATCCGGAGGCAGAACCACGGTCAGAGTTACCAACAGCGGGCACGGAATAGAATCTGAAGAAACAGAAAAGATTTTTGAACGCTTTTATAAGGTCGATAAATCCAGAAGCTATGACGCGAAAAGCGCGGGCATGGGGCTTTATCTTGTTAAAATGCTTGTTGAACTGCACAACGGCAAAATAAAAGCGCAGAGTGTAATTGACGACCGCACCGATTTTATTTTCTGGCTGCCGGAATAACGCGGGCTTGACATTACAACTTAATATAATAATGTATTTTAATGCCGCCGGGCGCAAATGACGGCCTGCCGGCATTTAGTTAAACAGTTAACATTTTGTTTTGCCTGCTGTAAAATATTGTTAATATTTTTGTGAGATAATACAGGGGATGAAACATACAGGAGGAAAAAATTATGGATGACTATAATAATGAAGAGTACGGTGAAAAAACCGAAAACGAAGAATTAACGAATTCCGCATCACAGCCGACACCGGAGGCGGCAGGCTCCGAAAAGCCCGTTGAGACTGCTCAAAACACAGGCGGCACGGCTCCCGGCCCGGACTTCGCACCGGAAAAACCGGCTGAAAATCCTTACGAGCATCAGGCGGAGGAATACCGCAGGCAGACGGCTCAGCAACAGCAGCCGCAAGCGCCTCGGAACGGTTCTGCCACCGGAGGCTATACCCCTCAGAACGGGCAGAACACCGGTTACGGTCAGGCTTATCCCCGGCAGAACTACGGCACTCAGCAGGGCTACGGCGGCTCCGCGCAAAACACCAACCCCTACGACGGCAGGCAAAACGGCAATCCCTACACAGGTCAGCAAAACGGCAACGCGAACCCCTACAGCAATCAGGGGCAGTACAATCCGTACCGTCAAAGGTATGACGGTCAGGCTCAGCGCCCGGCCGCGCCTTATCAGCAGCAGTACAGGCAGCCTTACGGCAATCCCGCTCCCGCGCCGGAGCAGAACGCGCCGGCTCCTCAAAAAAAGAACACCGGCAAAAAAGTTTTTGCGGTTTTGATAGCGCTGATTCTTGTTATTGCTCTGGCGGTTGCCGGCGTCAGCATAAAACGCGGCCTCGGGGCGAAAAATAACACCGACGACAGCAACTCCGGCATTACATCGCAGCAAAACCCCGACAGTTCGTCAAAAAGTGAGAGTGACGAGGGCTCAGGTGTTAAAATAGCGGTAGCGAGCGCGAGTGCCGACAAAAACGCTCTTACAACAGACGCAATCGCCGAAAAGGCAAGGGAGAGCTGCGCGGGCGTTCTTGTATATACAAACGCCGATTCCTCATCGGCAGCGGGTCAGGGCAGCGGCATTCTTGTTCCCATTGAATCAAGTGCCGATGACAGCAAAAAATACACCTATGTTCTCACCTGCGCTCATGTTATAGATGACAGCAATGTCAGCGTAAAGGTTCAGCTTGAAGACGGAACGGCTTATGACGCGGAAGTTGTAGGCTACGATGTTAAAACGGATGTAGGCGTTCTGCGCATTCAGGCATCGGGTCTTCCGGTGTGCGAGATAGGCGATTCATCTGCGCTTAAAGTGGGCTCATCCGTTTATGCGGTGGGCAACCCCGGCGGAATTGAGTTTTTCGGCTCGTTCACCGACGGCATTGTTTCGGCTATAGACAGGCCCATTTCAAGTGAAATCGGCTACACTATGAGCTGTATTCAGCACACGGCGGCAATAAATCCCGGCAACTCCGGCGGCGCTCTTGTAAACGCCTACGGTCAGGTTATAGGCATAAACTCACAGAAAATAGCGTCCGCCTCTTATGAGGGAATGGGGTTCGCCATTCCGATTAACCAGGCCGTTAAAATCGCGGATGATTTAATCAGCTACGGTTATGTAAAAGACAGGGCTAAGATAGGCATAACATATTATCCGCTGAGCACAAGCACTCAGTACAGTATGATAGCCCGCTACAACAATCTGCCCTCCGGCGCGCTTATAATCAAATCGATTTCTCCCGACTCAAGCCTTGCCGGCACACAGGTAAAACAGTATGATATGATTATCGCCGTCAACGGTGAAGACCTTGACAAAGCGGATGTTCTTCTTGAAAAGATTGACAACGGCAAAGCGGGCGACACGCTTACTCTCACAATCGGCAGAATTAACAATGACTACACCGTGCAGACCTTTGATGTCAAAGTCACTCTTATAGAAGACAAGGGCAGCGCGGGCGAGGTTGAAACAACAACACAGCCCAATCTTTACCCATTCGGAAGCGACGGCTTCGGCTTTAATTTCGGAAACTGACAGATATATTCAGGCTTGCTTCGGCAGGCCTTTTCTTTTTGCATTTGACAGATTATATTCAGTTATGATAATATAAAACCGTTATGCTGATACCTGCCCGTGAAACCTTAATTCACGGCGGAAAAAGGAGGAAATTGAGATGAGCAGAAAAACCGTTTCGGCTGTTATCGCGACGGCTATGGTTTTGTTGATGATGCTGTCGGTAATAACCGTCGGCGCCGCGGCTGCTTTGCAGGGGTATTCAATTAAACTTGACGCTCCGAGAAGATATGTTCATGTAGGCACTTATCTGCAGCTGACATCCGAAATCACAGTTCCCGAAGGCAGTCAGCTCAAAGCGGAGGATTTCACAATCGAGTGGTCATCCGACAATGAGCATTGCTCCGTGAACAAAAACGGCCTTGTTTACGGTGTTACACCGGGATATTCCGTTATTACCGCAACCGTAACCGAGCCCGAAAGCGGCGAAAAATTCAGTGCAACCATCAAAATAAGCTGTTCAACCGCTGTTGATGCCGTAAACGATTTTTTACGCAACAATACAGTTATGGGCTACCGCTTCAACGGGAGTGAAAAATTCTATTATTACGATCAGGATACAGCGTGGCAGAAGGTTACCGGCTTTATGAACGCTTTTGACTATGTTTCGCCCTACCTCACGCTCAACTATGATTATGTTCGCGTCAATTACAACTACGGCGGCAAAGCCCGCCTGGTTCAACTGTGGAAAGGGCAGTACGGCATCGCTTTTTACGGCAGTGAAATCGGCTATTACTACCGTGACGGCGAGCTGGCGGAAAACAGAGAGGTAAACGCGTTTACTCCGTATAAATGCGCCGACACAGACAAGCTCAAAATGCAGACCACGCTTTATTGGGATAAAGACCGCAACGGCGATTATCAGTATCAGTTCACCGTGCCTTATGACGATTACTGGTGGTGCACCGGCTTCAGAGGCGGGCACCTTTACAATACCGAGCCCTGCGATGAGCTCAGGATGGAAGGCTTTGTGGATTTTCATGACGAGGAAGAGGCGAACGCCGTGGCGAAAGGCCTTGAGGAATGCGGATTTAAAAGGGCGGAATCGTCTTCAACCCTCGAACTTGACTCATACTCACAGGACGGCGCCCGCATAAGCTTTTGCTGGCAGAATATTTCGGAGGCTCAGAACACCGTTGTTGTTAAATCAACACTTAACGCCCTTATTACAACAGGCTCAATAGCAATGGTATTTATGCCTCTCGGCTTCTTCTTTATGACATTCCTGACTATGCCTGTTATCTTCCTTCTTATGCTTTTCTGATATAATAAAAATTTTCAATGCCGCGCTGCCGTAAAAGGTTCCGCGGCATTTCATTCAATAAAAAGTGTGATGAAAGGAATGCTTAATATGATGAAATATGTGTCGCTCATAGGCAAACCCGTTTGTGTGCTGCTTTATATCGGCGGCATAATTCTCGCGGCGTCAAAAAAAGTTGTTCCGCTGGCGGCGCTTTTCGCTGCGCACCTGACGGAATATCTGATAATCGGCAGAAAAACCGCAAAACAGTTCGGGGTAAGTGCGGCGAAAGGGCTCGCGAACTGCCTCGCGTTCGGCTTTACATGGTGGCTGCCGCTGCGTGCGCGGGGCAAAGATACCGCGGAATAATCATTATCGGAAAAACACAGCGAAAATAAAGTTTATTTACGCGCAAGATATACGCCTTAACACTGACGGCATATCAATATATTGTAATATTTTATTTATAATGATAAGCCACCCGCTTTTTAAAGAAAAAAATGCTTGACGAAGCGGGCGACTTGTGATATTATATCTACACCTCTGCGGGAGGGCTTTATTTTTGTGCCCTTTTTCCGGTAGTCACAGAGGGAGGCTAAAAATTC
>ONON01000273.1 GCA_900319455.1 uncultured Eubacteriales bacterium | reverse complement strand
TCGGCAAATACGAACTGTACGGCAAGGGCAGGCTGTTTTCAAGAATAACACTTGAACCGGGATGTTCAATAGGGGAGCATATTCACGAGGGTGACAGTGAGATTTTTGTTGTTGAACGCGGGTGCCCGGTTTACAATGACGGAGGCACGCAGGTTCAGGCTCACCCGGGTGATGTGCTGGTGTGCCCTGCCGAAACGGCGCATTCAATAGCAAACAAAACAGATGAAACGGTTGACATAATAGCCCTTATTGTTTACGCCTGAAAGCGGCGGCAAAAAGACCTGCGGATGTTTTCGCAGGCCTTTTTAAATGGCCTTTAGCAAAGATAAAATCCCCCGGTTCAACCGGGGGAATAAAAAAAGACTTTAGTAAAAACAAAACCGGCGAGCTACAAGCAAGCCGGCTTGAAGAAAATAGACCTCCAAGTATAATGGAAATGGTTTGGCAGCCGCATTACCAAAATACAAGGAGGAATATTGATGAACAATAAAGGAAACAACGAGATAAAGACATTATCGCACAGCACATACAGATGTCAATACCATATAGTTTTTGCTCCAAAGTACAGAAGGCAGGAAATATACGGAAAGATAAAGAAGGATATCGGAGAAATAATCAGAAAATTGTGTGAGCAAAAGGGTGTGGAGATAATAGAGGCAGAAGCATGTAAAGATCATATACATCGTCTGGTATCAATCCCTCCGTATTTGAGTATAGCACAGTTTATGGGATATCTCAAGGGCAAAAGCAGTTTGATGATATTCGACCGACACGCAAACCTGAAGTATAAATACGGTAACAGGCATTTCTGGTGCAGAGGTTACTATGTAGATACAGTCGGTCGGAATAAGCGGGTGATAGAAGAATACATAAAAAACCAGTTGGAAGAAGATTATGCCAACGACCAGATATCACTCAAAGAATACGCAGACCCGTTCACGGGTAGCAAGAATAAGTAAGCAAAAAACAAACAGCCGCACGGGAGCGGCTGCTTGAAAAAGTAATGCGCTGTCAAACATCGGTGCCGACTTTCAGTCGGCGAGCCAGTAGGCGGCCCTTTTAGGGCCTGCGCAAACCACCAGTTCAACTGGTGGTTATGATTATTATTCGTTGTTTACTATTTTGTAAGTTGCTCTGAAATCCTCTTTGCCCATACCGCGCTCCATGCCTTTGTCATAAACGGCTTTTGCGTTTTGCATACCGGGCATTTCACAGCCGCTTTGGGTGCTCATTCTCTGGCTTATGCCAAGATCCTTGTGCATATTTTCAAGTGAAAAAGCGGTTGCCCAGTTTTTGTTTTTGAGGTTTTGGGCTTGAGAATCAAGGTAGAAATTCTGCGCTCCGCCGTACGAAACAGCCTTGACAAAATCGTCAATATCAATGCCGGACTTAACAGCGAGTCCGAGTGTTTCGTTTACGCCGTTTTGAATTTCGGCAACAAGAGTGTTGTGGCAGATTTTCATAACAAGGCCTTTGCCGTTTTCGCCCATGCGTATTACATTGCAGCCCATATATTTCAAAACAGGCTCAATAACGGGGAAAAGCTCCTCGTCACAGCCTACAAGAATGCCGAGCGTCGCATTTATCGCGGCGGGCTTTGACTTAACCACCGGAGCGTCGGCGAACTGCGCACCTTTCGCTTTGACAAGCCCCGCTACCTCAACCGAAACATCGGGGTCTATGGTGCTCATATCTATTATGATTTTGCTTTCGTCAATGTAAGGCAGAAGCTCTGTGTAAATCGCTTTTACATGCTCCGATTTCGGCACCATGGAAATAACAAGATCAGCGTTTTGCATTACTTCAATGTTGTTTTGGCAGGCAACCGCGCCGAGAGAAGCAAGCTTTTCAACCTGAGCGCGGTTGATGTCATTGACATAAACCGAACCATTATGTTTTTTTACAATGTTTTCACACATAGACTCGCCCATAATTCCGAGCCCTATAAAACCTATTTTCATAAATTCCTCCGTTATTCAAATATTTGCTGTGTATTCGCACGGTTAAATTCGATTGTAACGGTAAACAGGTCACCGTCAACCTCAACATTGAATGTTCCGTGCTGAAGCTCCGTGAGACTTTTGGCTATTGAAAGGCCGAGACCGCTGCCGTCCGTATGTCTTGAACGGTCACCCCTTACAAGCCTTTCGGAGAGTTCCTCACCGGTCATGTTCGGCAAATCTTTTGAGATGTTGCGGAACATAATGCTGACTTTACCGTTTTCGTCTTTAACGCGGATAAAAACCCTTGTTGAGGGCATCGCGTACTTTTTAATGTTGGTCATAAGGTTGGTTATGACCCTGCCGAGCATATCCGCGTCTGCCATAACGGGATATTCTTTTTCTTCTTTCTGAATTTCAATATCAACCGAGTTTTCACGCAGCGCGTAATAGTATTCACCGACCATCTGTTCAACCGCAACGCCTATATCCATAACATCAAGGTGGACCTCAACGCTGCCGGTTGTGAATTTTGAAATATCCATAAGGTCCTTTGTCAAACTGTTTAAATTGCGAACCTGCCGCTGCAGAATTTCAAGGTACTGTTTGCGCTGTTCTGCAGTCAGCTCCGGGTTGCCGAGCAGTTCAACAAAGCTGTTGATTGAAGTAAGCGGAGTTCTTATATCGTGCGATATGTTGGATATAAGCTCGTTACGAAATCGTTCGTCTTTCATTTCCTGCTCAACAGCTTTTGCCATATCGCGCCTTATGTGGTCAAGGTTTTCACCGTGGTCGCGCATGGCCTTTATGGAAAGGCGTGATGAAACATCGGAGCTTTCAAGATCTCCGCTCGCGATTTTCTGCCCCGCGTCACGAATATACCCGAAATTTGTAACAAACATAATTACCAGCGGCACAACAATAATCATTGCGACAAGCCAGATTATTATGTAATACTCAAATTTCATCTGAGACGCGCCCAGAACAAAATACCTGTATGCGAAGTATGTGAGAACGGCAAGCAAGCTCAGACTGAAAGCGACAACAAGAACAATAAGCTTGGAAGTGTAGGAGATGTTTCGCTTTCTCTTTTTTTCTCTTCCGCTATGGCTGAACAGTTTTTTCAATCCCGACCAGATGCGGTAAACAACGGTGTTTTTGCCGGGTTCGCCGAGTTTTATACGCACCGAGAGCGTTTCAAGCATATTTACAACAACTATCATTATAACGCAGGAACTGAAAATAGTAACAACATTGTTTATAACTATGCCTGAGTTGGCAAGGCTCGCAAGCCTCATTGCCACAATGCAGGCTACGCAAATCCCCGCCGCTATAAGAATATCAACATCAAGCGGACTTCTGTCCATAAAACCGGGCACAATTTCATCGGAATTCGGGTCTGCGGTAAGCCCCGCGCCGTTTGTAATCATAACAAGAAGGAGGAAGATAAGAAGCGTTGCCGAGCCTATAACGGCAAAAATAGCGTAACGCAGCCGAACGGCAGTCATTATCCACCAATAAACCGTGGAATAATTGTCGCTTGCGGGCCATCTGCCGTTTTCCGAAGGAGAAAGCAGATATATCTCAACGGTAATAAAAACCTCCTGCAGTTCGCCTTTTGAGTAAAGCGGCGCGTTCCCGGTGCCGGAAATTGTGCTGCCGAGAATAAAATATGTAAAGCCGTAAACGGGAGTGTATTGATAAACGGATGTGCCGTCAATGTTCTGCGCGCCGTCTTTGGCTTCGGAACCGGCGTCGGCGGGGTCAAAATTATACCACAGAACGGTGTCTGATGAATCTTTGACTTTAAAAGCGAAATTGCAGTTTTCCTTAGAAAACTTTTCAATAACCGAGGTGCTTATGCGCACATCGGGATTGCCTTCATACCCTTTATTGCCGAGAACCGGCAGAGCGTCATCGGAGTTATAGTTGCTCGCAACAAGATATGAGTAGTATTCCTGTTTGATTTCATCAACAACGCTTTCGGTTATTTCGTTGCGGCCCACGCTCCACGCGTAAACGCCGTTGTCGTTGTAAATGTTATATTTGACCATGGCGTAAACACCGAGAACACCGCCCACGGCGATAACCGTGAGCGAAATAAGAACAACGAGCGCTATCATACGGTCGCTGGCAGATCTGATATGTTTTTTCACCTGCTTTTTCTCTCCTGCCGTCAGTCAAGTTTTTCCATTTTATATCCGTGCCCCCAGGAAACCTTGATGTATCTCGGCTCCGCGGGGTTTATCTCGATTTTCTCACGCAAATGGCGAATGTGAACCGTTACGGTGTTTTCGGCGCCGTACGGGTCGTTTTCCCAGACATTCACATAAATATCCTGCGGTGAAAAAACCTCGCCGGGGTGTTCCATGAAAAAGTGCAGAATATCAAATTCCTTAGGCGTAAGACTTACTGTGTTGCCGTCAACCGTTACTGTTTTTGTGCGGTTGTCAATTTCAATGCCGCCGTTAACAAGAACATCCGCGCGCGAAACGGGTGCGGGAACAAGCGAACGGCGTATAAGAGCCTTGACTCTCGCCATAACCTCTATGGAATTAAAAGGTTTTGTAATGTAGTCATCGGCTCCGACATTCAGCCCGACAATAATGTCGGAATCCTCGCTTTTGGCACTCAAAAGGATAATCGGAACGGTTGAAATCTCGCGGATTTTAACCATTGCCTCAATACCGTTCATAACGGGCATCATAATATCCATAAGTATGAGGTCGATTTTTTCTCCGTTTTTTACGGCGGCAAGAGCCTGCTCGCCGTTCGACGCCTCACTTACGGTGTAGCCCTCGCTTGTCAGATAGATTTTTAAACTTGTGCGGATATCCGCCTCATCATCACAAATAAGTATGTTGAACATTCGGAGCCCTCACTGAATTATTTTTTTCGGTTAATCATTTTAACATAGCCCATTGCCGCGAGAATTACCGAAAGCATAAGAAAACCGCAGGCAAACACCACGGAGATTCTGGGCATATAAACCGCGTCATCATAATAATGCGACCAGAGTATTCCGAAAATAAATGAGTAAACGGCAGCTTCCGCCGCAACAATGCCGGGCATAAGAGATGTTGCGATTTTGTTCGCCGCAAGGGCTGAGTCAAGCCCGATAAACACCGCGAGAATCATTATAAGGGGCAGGGCGAATACGGTGAACCATTCCATACTGCCGTTGATTTCTTTAATAACAAACATAGCGTAAAGCGTTACCGACGCAAAGCAGATTATCGCGGTTACCGGTGCCGGAGTTATGCGCACAACGGGCAGAACGGAGCAAATCCATATAACTACAAGAGCTCCGACAACATATTTTGTCGCGGGCCAGTCAACAGCGAGATTGGCAACATAGTCGATCATCAGAACAAAAATCGCCGGAATAAGGGTCAAAGCCGTGAAAATAACCGCGTAGCTTTTGCCGCTTTTGGTGGGAGCGGTCAAAAATTTTTCTTTGATTTCTTTCGCCGGAGCGGTTTGTTCTTCAGTATGTTCGCTGTTGCTTTCGTTATATGAAACGGGGGTAACAGTCTCTTCTTTTTCTACCCTGGTTCCGCACTTCGGGCAAAAAGCATCTCCGTCGGAAACGGCGGCGCCGCATTTTTTGCAAAACATAGTAAGCCTCCTGTTTATTTAAGGTTTATACAATTATATATCAAGCGCAGAAAAAAATCAATGAAAACAAAGCCGAAAAGTCAATCGTGATTTATGCCGCCTTCAAACGCTTTTTTTACCGCCTGCGCGGATTTTACACTCATTCCTTTTACCGAAGCGAGTTCTTCAACGCTCGCCTGTGAAATCGCTTTAACGGTTTTAAATCTTTTCATAAGCTCGCCCGCTCTCGCCTTGCCGATGCCTTCAATGTTCAGAAGGGATGAACTCAGTGAAGATTTTTTGTGCTTTGTTCTGTGGTATTCAACGGAGTAGCGGTGAACCTCCTCCTGAATGGTTGAAACAAGAGTGAATGCCGCGCGCTTTGATGTGAACGATATTTCTTCACCGTTGCCGGTAATTGCGCGTGTGCGGTGATGGCTGTCTTTAACCATTCCGAAAAGAGGGATGTCAAGCGTGTATTTTTCAAGCACGGGTCTCACGGCGTTTACCTGCCCCGTTCCGCCGTCAAGCAGAATAAGATCGGGCAGCCTGCCGAATCCCTCGCCTGTTTCTTTTTCTTCAAAATATCTGAGAATCCTGCGCTCAAGCACTTCCGCCATTGATGCGTAGTCATCCTGCCCCGAAAAACCTTTTATGGCAAAACGCCGGTAAGATTTTTTGTAAGGCAGTCCGGAACGGAAAACCACCATACCGGCAACATTGTCACTGCCTGCGGTGTGCGAGATGTCATAAGCTTCAATAAATTCGGGAGGAACCTTCATGCCGAGCATAGTCGCGAGTTCATCAAGAGCCGCCGTTGATTTGCCTGTTTTGCCGAGGTAAAGGTCCAGCTTCTGCGCGGCGTTGCTTCGACACATTTCAACAATTTCATGCTGCTCGCCTTTTTGCGGAATCGTAATACTTACTTTTCTGCCTTTTTTAGAGGTGAGCCATTCTTCAATCAGATCGGCGTTTGCGGCTTCGCCGTCGAGTGCTATTCTGGAGGGGATGTTTTCACGCATGGTGTAATAATCCCTGAGAAGCTCATAGCGCGCCGATGAAAGATCTTCCGGCATATCTATAATAAAATGTTCGCTGTCAAACAGTCTGCCCTCTGAAAACCTCAGAACCGACAGGCAGGCCTTCGGGCTATCTCCGCCGTCCGTCGCGCCCACTATCGCAAAAACGTCCTGCTCGCGCACGGAGTTTGAAACCACTTTCTGCTTTTCGGCAACTTTTTTTACGGCGTTTATTCTGTCACGCAGCTTAGCCGCTTTTTCAAATTCAAGATTTTCGGAGGCTTCATACATTTTTGCCGTCAGTTCCTCAACAAACTCATCCCCGCCGTTTGTGATATATTTTACGGCGCTGTCAACGGCCTCATTGTTTGCCTGCGCCGTGATTTTGCCCGCGCAGGGCGCGGAACACTGTTTGATAAAGTAATTAAGACAGGGGCGTGATGATTTGCAGTCGCGCGGAAACTGCTTGTTGCACTGCGGCAGGCGGAATATTTTTTTTGCCTCATCAACGGCGTTTGTTACGGCAAAACCGCTGGTATAAGGGCCGAGATAACGGGCTCCGTCGTCGGTTTTCTGCTTTACCGCATAAATATTTTTCCATTCGCCTTGCGTGATTTTTATATAGTGATAGCCTTTGTCATCTTTGAGAAGAATATTGTATTTGGGAGAGTGCTGCTTTATGAGGCTGCACTCAAGCACAAGCGCTTCAAATTCGCTGTCTGTAAGAATATAATCGAAAGTGTCAACATTTTCAACCATCCGGCGCACTTTGAGCGTGTGGTTGTTCTGCGAGCCGAAATACTGGCTTACTCTGTTTTTGAGGGCTTTCGCCTTTCCTATATATATTATTCTGCCTGTTTTATCTTTCATAATATATACGCCGGGCGTGAGCGGCAGGCTCATTGCCTTTTTTCGCAGTTCGCCGAGCTTTTCGTTCATACGCGTTGCCTCCTTTCAAAGATTTAAGGATGGATGTTTTCACAAAATATGATGTCAAATATGCCCGCAGGATGCGCGCCCAAATATAAAATAACCAAAATACAAAAGGAAATAATGAACAGTTCAGGTGTGCAGATTGCGAAGTCGGATTTTTCGTCAGATAAAGCGAAAAGCGCAGTTAATAATTGGTTTATTAACGAGCATTTTCACAAAGTATGACGGAAAATAAGCCCGCAGGATGCGCGCCTGAAAAGTGAGTTATTGACTTAAAATAAAAATCAGGCGACAAAATGCCGCCTGTGCGATTAGTTATTGTTTAATCAGCAAAGCCCGATTCAACAAGTTTTACAAGTTCTTCAACAGCCTCTTCTTCATCAGCTCCGTTAGCGGCGATTCTGATTTCGGTTCCGCCGACTATACCGAGAGAAAGAACACCGAGAAGGCTTTTCGCATTAACCTTGCGTTCGTCCTTGTCTATCCAGATCTGTGATTTGAATTCGTTGGCTTTCTGAATAAAAAATGTTGCAGGGCGCGCGTGAAGGCCGACTTGATTCTGAACTGTAACATCCTTAACATACATTGTCGCAAACCTCCTGAATTTTCAACAAAAATTTTACAATAAAATTATAACACAAAAAAACCATTCGTCAACTTTATTGAACCCGCTTTTGAAAAATTCGGCTTGTAATCCAAATCATACGGATTTGTACTGTACGGAGTTTGTGAATTTTGACAGTTTTTATGTCTCCGGTCAGCTGAGCGAATATATATGGTTTGACAAAACAGACGCCGTTGGTTATAATTACAAAGTAATATTTGTATAATAGGGTATTGTTTAATCATAAAATAATAAACAAACAAAAAACGCGGTTCATTTAAACAGGAAAGTATGGCTTTGCAACAGGCAAAACCGAACAAAAAACGGAGAAATATATGAAAAAAGTATTGGATTTCATAGACGAAGCGTTCACCCGGATACCGGAAACAGACAGGTCTTATAAGTTTAAAATGCAGCTCATCAATGAAGTTACCGAGAGAGCGAATGAGCTTACACACCGCGGCATCAAAGATGAGAATGTTATTGAAGATCTCATTATAAGCGAACACAGCGACATAAAAAGCGAGTTTGACAGCGTTGTTCGCAAAGAAAAACTCGCAAAAAGGCGCAAACATATTGTCGCGCTCAATATTCTCGGTACGGTTGCGTTCTGCCTGATTACGGTAATTGCGTTTTTCGTGCATCTGTTTAAAGTTGACAACGGGCTTTCGTGGATTATTCTTGTTGCCGGGGCGTTTGCGCTTTCGGTTTATTACACATTTGTTGCCTGCAACAAATTCAGAAAAAAGAGGGGCGTTCTTTTCCATATTACCACAAGGCTTCAGCTTGCCTTTTCGATTATGCTCGCTTTCGCGCTGGCGTTTTTCATTATGCTGTTTAAATTCAGTATTATCCACAGCTGGGTTATGTTCCCGGCCGGTGCCGTCGCGGTGCTTATTTGCGACGGGCTTTTCGCGCATTTTTCACATCAGAGGTTTGCCGTGTTTATGTATCTTCTCTATATTCCGCTCGCCGCCGCTGTTATATATGTAATTCTTGCGGTTATCGGCGTCGTTTCATGGCAGGCGGGCTGGCTTCTTATTCCCGCCGCGCTTGCTGTTGACGCCGTGATTGTGGCGGTAAGGCTTATTATCGGCAAAAAAGACAATGAAGAAGTGGAGGATGACAGTGAATGGAACGCAGATTAAAAGCCGAACTGTGGGACAAGATGCACTATCTTTTCCGTGATTATAACGACCGTATGGTTCACGTTGAACTCCATTATGATTTTGACTTGAATGTTGACGCGTTCAAAACGGTGCTTGCGTGCTTTTTTGAGAAAGCTCCGGTTTTTCATTCAAGTTTTACCGATAATCACATCTCCCCGTACTGGGTTGTCAAGGATTATAACATTGACGAGGTTGTTGAGGTAAACGATGTTGATGAAGAAGACCTTGAACACAAAATCAACGCGTTTTTGTGCCAGTGCCTCCCTCCCGAGGGCGATTTGCAGATGAAGGTTCTGATTCTCAGGCATTCGGGCAAAACCACCGTTTGCATAATTGAAAACCATATGTGTATGGACGGCGGCGATTTCAAGAGCTTTCTTAAAACATTCTGCAAAAATTACAATGACTATGTTGAAAACGGGGTAAGTCCGCTTGATTTGCGCACCGGTTCGCGCTCTTATAAATCGGTTTATAAAGATTTCAGCAAGGCAGACAGCAAAGCGGCGCAGAATTTATACAAAAACCTTTCGGTGAAAGATAAATACGACCGCAGGTTCCCTTTTAAAGAAAGCAGTGATGAGGATTATTCTTTTATAGCCCGCCGCAAAATAAGCGCGGAAAAGTTCCCGATGATTAAAGCAGCGGGTAAAAAGAGGGGCGCTACAATAAACGATATGCTCACAGCGGCTTATTTTTACAGCCTTTATGAACTTGCGGGGTTTAACCCGTCGGAGCCTGCGACAATTTCGTGCGCCATAGACCTTCGCCGCCATATGAAGGATGTAAGCGATACGGGCTACACCAATCAGACATCGTGGATGCAGTGCAGAATCCCGGAACTCGGCAGAGATATTTTTGAAACATTGCAATATGTTGTGAGAAGCTCCAATATGTTTAAACAGGATAAATTTATGGGGCTCTACGGCTTGCCGCTGCTTTCGCTCGGTTACAGAATTATGCCTCACGCCGCATCGGAGGAAATAATCAAAATAGGTTATTCAAATCCTCTTCTCGCTATGAGTAATATAGGCGTGCTTGAAGTGGATAAACTCGCTCTTGAAGGTCACGAGCCCACAGAGGGCTTTATGAGCGGAGCGGTTAAATATAAACCGTTTGTTCTGCTGTCAGCCACATCAATGAGAAACGAAATGACTCTGTCAATGTGTGTGCGCGGCAGTGATGAAGACAAACAAACCGTCAACCGCTTTTTTGACCTTATGGAGAAGAATATAGACCTGCTTATCGCGGATGAGATGAAAACGGAATAATTCCGTTTCATAAATATATTTACAGCAAATTATTCAGAGGGGTGTTTTAATGAAAAACAAGAAAAATCTGATTATCAACATTGCCATCGCTGTCTTTATGGCGGCGTTCGCGGTTATCTGCTGGCGCACGGGTTCAATCAAATCTCCCGTCGGCACGCTGTGGTCGCTCTTCCCGCCGGTGGTGGCTATCTGCCTGGCTCTTATTACAAAAGAGGTTTACTCATCGCTGTTTATAGGCATTGTCGCCGGCGGTATTCTTACCGCGGGCTTTTCACCGAGAGTGTCTGTTGACAACATTGTAAACGACGGCTTTATCAGCGCCGTTTCCGATCAGGCGGGTGTGTTTATCTTCCTTGTAATACTCGGCGTGATTGTAGCTCTCATAAACAAAACCGGAGCTTCGGCGGCGTTTGGTTCATGGGCGGCAAAACACATCAAAACCAAAGTTGGAGCGGCCCTTGCGACCTTCTTTTTCGGTGTTCTGATTTTTATAGATGACTATTTCAACTGCCTTACCGTAGGCGCCGTTATGCGCCCGGTTACCGATAAAACAAAAATGTCAAGGGCAAAACTCGCTTATATCATAGACGCCACGGCGGCACCCGTATGTATGATTGCGCCTATTTCATCGTGGGCGGCGGCGGTTTCATCATACGCGCCCGAAGGCGTCAGCGGAATAACTCTGTTCTGCAGGGCGATTCCCTACAACTTCTACTCGCTTCTCACATTCGTTTTCATCATTGCTCTTTCCGTGATGAAACTCGATTACGGTCCGATGAGACTTCATGAGAGAAATGCCGCGAACGGCGATCTGTTCACAACGGGGGCAACTCAAAGCGACGAAGAAGCGCCGGCAACCTCACGTGGCAAAGTTATTGATCTTGTTGTTCCCATTGCTGTTCTTATCGGCGTTTGCGTTTTCGCTCTTGTTTATAACGGCGGAATCCTTGACGGAGCGGGATTTATCACCGCGTTTTCGGATACCGACGCGACAGTGGGTCTTCCCTGGGGCGGTCTTGTCACACTTGTTTTCACAATTATTTATTACGCGTGCAGAAGAGTTGTCAGCTTCAAAGAAGCTATGGAGTGCATACCCAAAGGCTTTGTTGCGATGGTGCCGGCGATTCTTATCCTTACAATGGCGTCAACCCTTAAAAACCTCACCGGACTTCTTGACTCAAGCGCATTCGTCAAAGGCGCACTCGATTCGGCATCCGGATTTGATAAATTCCTGCCCGCGGTCATTTTCCTTGTTGCTGTCGCGATAAGCTTCGCTTCGGGCACATCCTGGGGCACATTCGGCATCCTTATTCCCATTGTCACGGTTATTTTCCCCGTTGAGAACATACTCGGCGTTATTTCAATGTCCGCCTGTCTCGCGGGTTCTGTCTGCGGCGACCACTGCTCACCGATTTCAGACACAACAATTATGTCATCGGCAGGCGCTCAGTGCAATCACCTCAACCATGTTGCGACACAGATGCCATACGCTCTGACCGTTGCGGCTGTATCTTTTGTTTCTTATATCGTAGCGGGTCTTACGCAGAAAATTTATATTGCCCTTCCGTTCGGTATTATAGCTACCGTTCTTACACTTCTTGTCATAAAGGCGGTTTCAAAACCCAAAGAAAGAGCATAAATAACAAACGGACGGCTTTTCCGTAACGGTTAAGCCGTTTCCCGTTTTCAGGCAAAAACACCTGTTTTATTCAATACACTTGACAAATCATATATAAAAATGCAATAATTATATGATATTTTTTGAGGCGGTGAGTTGTTTGAGAGTTATTACAGGCTCCGCCAGAGGCAGGCAGCTTCGCACGCTTGAAGGTGATGATGTTCGCCCCACCACAGACAGAGTCAAAGAAGCGATGTTCAGCATAATTCAGTTTGACATTGAGGGCCGCAGAATTCTTGATTTGTTTGCGGGTTCGGGTCAGCTCGGTATTGAGGCGCTGAGCAGGGGAGCGAAAGAGGCGACTTTTGTTGACAGAGAAAAACGATCTGTCGCGATTGTTAAAGAAAATCTGGCAAAAACCGGTTTTGAAAAACAGTCGGTTATTGTGCAGACTGACGCGTTCTCTTTTTTGCGTATGACAGGCGGAGAGTTTGATATAGTTTTTCTTGACCCGCCTTACGGCACGGGAATGCTTCAGAAAGCGCTCGGTATGCTCTCGCCGTGTGTTGCGCAGGGCGGAACCGTAATCTGCGAACATCCCTACGGTGAAGAGATGCCCGAAACGGCTGAGGAACTCAAGCTTTACCGAACCTACAAATACGGCAAAACCGCGCTTACCACATACCGTAAAGAAACAGAGTAACAATATGCGGCAGGTCCGCTTTTCGATTATTTGATTGAAAGGAACAGAAAATGGATAACGTACAAAACATTGAAAAAAGCCTTGATCAGATTGAGGATGTTCTTGAATCCGGCAGCAGATTCGCTCTTACCAATAAAATCGTAATTGACGCGGAACCGATAAAAACCGCCATTGAGGACATCAGGCTCAACCTTCCCGCTGAGATTGCGCAGGCAAGGGCTGTGGTTGCCGACAGAAACTCAATTATCGTAAAAGCAAGAGATGAGGCGGTCAATACAACAACAACCGCTCAGGATAAAGCCCGCTCCATGCTTTCTTCAGCTGAAGCCAAGGTTAAAGAAATGGTTGCTAAAACAGAGGAGTTTGCCAACAAACGCGTTGCCGAAGGTCAGGCGCAGGCGCAGGCTCTTATTGATTCCGCGACGGAAGACGCAAAAATCATACGCGCGAACGCCCAGCTTGAGGCGGACGCCCTTGTTGAGAACAGCGAGGTAGTGCGCGCGTCACGCGCTTCATCACAAAAGATTTTAGCCGATGCCGAGGCACAGGCGAACGCGATAGTTGAAAAGGCGAAGAGCCAGGCCGACACCCTCCTCGCGGCCGCGGAGCAGCAGGCTTCAAGAACAATTGACGAGGCAAGACAGCGCTCCGACGAATCAATCGACAAGGCAAACAAATGGTCTGCCGAAATCCGCATTGCCGCAGGCGATTTTATAGAGGAAATTATGAAGACTGCCGATGAGTCAATCACCCAGAGCCTTAACGCAGTGCGAGCCGCCCGTGACAGCATTAAAACCGTAACGGGCAAAACAGAAAATCAGTAACTTAAAACGAACGGTCCGGATTTATTCACGTCCGGACTTTTTTCTTTTATTTGTTTGACTTGACCGATTATATATGATAAAATTTTTATGTCAGTAATAAGATTTTAAAGGAGATTACTTATGAATTATTCTTTAAAACAAAAATGTTTTGCTTTTATGTCAGCGGTGCTGCTCCTGTTTGCGGTTATGAGTTGCGTGCCGGTTTATGCCGATGTAATAGCTCCTGCACAACCCGTTTTGAATGCCGGGCAGGAAGTTGAAACATCACTTCCCGATGCCGACACCGTTACCGAAACGGAACCCGAAAGCGAAACCGGGTTTGTCGCCGACTATGACACAAATGAATATGATTCCGTCGATGACGATGCTGTTCTTTACAGTACCTACAGTGAAACACCCGCCGAAAAAGAAAAGACAATCGGCGATAAGCTTGATGAAAAATGCTACGGCTTCGATGTAGCCGTTTATAAGTTCTTCGGTAAAATCCAGAACAAAGTCACCCTTTTTATCGCGAAGATTTTCACATCAATAGGCGATGAGAATTTTGTTATTCCCGTTGCGTTGCTGTGCGTTCTTCTCTGCTTTGACAAAAGGGCAAGAAAATACGGCTTTGCGGTTCTTTTTGCCATTGCGGCGGGCACAATTATAGTCAATCTTATTCTCAAGCCCGAAATACTGAGAATCCGCCCTTATAACACGCTTCAGAACACTCCTGTCTGGGAACAGTACAGCAAATGGTATGCCGCCGCGGGCTCACTTTCCGAAAGCGATTATTCGTTCCCCTCAGGGCATTCAAACTCAGCGTTCGAAATGGCTACGGCCATGTTCCTTTGCTGTATGGCTGACAAAAAGAAAAAGATTGCCTGGATATTCCCGGTTATTGCTCTCGGAACCGCCTGTTCAAGAATAATGGTTATGGTTCACTATCCCACGGATGTTATCGCGGGCTCCGTCGCGGGCATAATTGCCGGCGTTATCGGCTTTCTTCTTGCCAAACTTGCGTGCCTTGCCTGTGAAAAAATCAAGTTTGTTGACAAAATCAGCGTTCTTAAAATGCCGGTTGCTCTTATTGCCGTGTTAACCGTGGTTTTTCTCGGGGTGTCGGTCGGCAAACTTATGACCGAAAGCGAAGAACAGAAGTGTGCCTACAACGCGGAATACAACTGCAACAACAAGGCGAGGGTTGATGATGAAAAATACCCTGCCATTGACGGTGAAAACTACTGCAAAATTCACTGGAAACAGCTCAACGGCGAGGAGTAACACAGAATAAATACAAGCGGAAGCATCTTACACGGTGCTTCCTTTTTGTGTGATGAAAGGCGGTTCGTTATGAGAGTTTTCGCTTTGCTTCAGTCCATACTTTTTATTGTTTCTTCTTTTTCGGTAACAGACTCAAATTTTAAAATGTGGGTTGACAGAGCAGCTGTCGATATTACATCCGAAAAAGAGCTTAAATTCAATCCTGTTTCGGCGTCGGAGCTTATTGTATCCGAATCGGAAAAGCAGCGTTGCAGGGAATGGTTTGAAAAAAATGTGCTTTTTACCGGAGGAGAGGGCTCGCCCGCTTATGATTTTAAAATCGACGGCAAATCCTTTAAAAAGAATGTCAGTGACTGGTCTTTTGAAAAAGGTGAGCCCGAGCGGTCAAAAAGCGGAGAGACAACGGTAATAACTCTTACTCACAAAAAAAGCGGGCTGAAGGTGAGAGTGCACGGCACGATTTATGAAAACAGAGCAACCTGTGAGTGGACTGTATATATCGAAAACACCGCGCAGAGCAACTCGCCCGTAATCAAAGATTTTTACGCCGCGGATTGCGGCGTTGAAACAGGTATATCCAATCTTTATGTCAGCAAAGGCTCCGACCCTGCTGCGGATGATTTTCAAATGAAGCACACCTTTGTTAATTTTATTCCGATGCGTTTTACCGCGAACGGAGGCAGAACGGAATCTTTTCTGCCGTATTTCAACATAAGCGGCAAAACAAACGGCGCGGTTCTCGCGCTCGGCTGGACGGGGCAGTGGTACGCCTCTCTCGCGCAAAGGTTCGGCTCCGTTGCGATTAAGGCAAAACAGGAAGAATTCAACGCATACCTTTTGCCGGGTGAGGAAGTCCGTTCGACTCTTGTTTCGCTTACATTTTATGACGGCGATAATCCGCTTAAAGGCTTTAACACATTCAGAGACTGGCAAAAAGACATCACCGTTATTCAGGGCGAAAACACATCACTCAACGGCTTTGTTATTGCGAATGAGTTCTCGACCCTTACCTGCGATCAGATGATTGAAAAGGTCAATTCCATTGATGAAAGCGTTATGAACGGAATTGATTATTTCTGGATGGATGCCGGCTGGTATAAATACAATGAAGGCTGGTATGACGGCGTAGGAAACTGGATACCGGATGAAAACCGTTTTCCGAACACTATCAAGCCTCTTTCAGACGCTATGGCGGCTAAGGGCAAAAAATTCCTGCTCTGGTATGAGCCGGAAAGAGTGCGTGAAAACACCGTACTTTATAACAAGGGAGTTGAAAACAAAGGCTGGACGGTTCAGATTGACGACAACATTATGTGGAATATGGCGAATGACGGCGCCTGCGATTTCCTTTGCGAATACATATTGAATTCAATGAAAACAAACGGAGTCTCAATGTACCGCCAGGATTTCAATTTCACTCCGCTTGCGTATTGGGAAAAATCCGACAAAGAGTATTTCGGCGGCAGAACCGGAATAACCGAAAACCACTATGTCACCAATCTTTACAGGTACCTTGACTTTTTGCTTGAAGGCATTGACGGGCTTGTTATTGACAACTGCGCGTCAGGCGGAAAAAGACTTGATATTGAAATGATGAGAAGGAGCGTACCGCTGTGGCGCAGCGACTATAATTGCGGAAATGAAGACGGCACAATAAAAGATGATGTGCTTGAAGCGACACAGTCAATGACATACGGTCTGTCGTTCTGGATTCCGTACAGCGGCACTAACAGGTATTTTCACTCGGAATATGCCTCCCGCTCGGCGATTTTAACGCATCAGTCAACTTATGACCCGCCCGCCGAGGAATTTACAAAATATTCAAAGGTAAGTGAATATATGACAGGAAGGTATTTTCCTTTGACCGACGGCGGAACCGATTTGTCGGCTTTTCACGCGATGCAGTTTGATTGCGGCAACGCGAGCGAAGGCGCGGCGGTTATATATAAACGCGAAAAAGCCGAGGCCGGTGAATACAGGCTTGTTCTCAACGGCCTTGACCCGGAGGCGCTTTACTCGGTTTATTCCGTTGATTTCCCCGATAATGTAACAGAGATTAAAGGGAGCCGGCTTATGCAAAACGGAATAACAATTCCCGCGGATAAAACGCCGGGAGCATATATAGTTTTTTATGCTGTGAAATAGCGCGCGAAGCGGTCGGGAACGGCCGCTTTCAACTTGATTTTTAACATTTGAAATGTAAACAAAAATATTTAAAAAAGTCTTTTAAAATATTATTTTTATGCTATAATAAATAGAACGCGTATTTTGTTGCGCAAAATCAAATTGTTTTTATGAATATATATTTCAGGAGGACAGGTTTCAATGCTTAAAAAAATCAGCAACATTCCTTTCAACGGTACACCCGAACAGGAAGCTAAATTAAAAAAGATTATTGATGAGAGCAAGCACGACAAGCACCTTCTTATGACTGTTATGCAGGAAGCGCAGGATATTTACGGTTACCTTCCCTTTGAGGTTCAGGCGATGATAGCCGAGGGTATGGATATTCCGCTTGAAAAGGTTTACGGGGTTTCCACATTTTACGCGCAGTTTGCCCTTTCACCCAAGGGCAAATACAATGTTTCGGTCTGCCTCGGCACGGCCTGCTATGTTAAAGGCTCGCAGGCTCTGCTTGACAAAATCTGCGAAGTGCTTGAAATCGGCACCGGCGAATGCACGGCTGACGGTAAATTCTCAGTTGAGGAATGCCGCTGCGTAGGCGCTTGCGGCCTTGCCCCGGTCTTTATGGTTAATGACGATGTTTACGGCAGACTTACCGCCGATGATGTCAAGGGTATCCTTGCAAAATACGAATAATAAACTGCAACCGGAGAACAGATATGAAAATTGAAGTTATCCGCGATCTTCTCGACGCGGATGTTCTGTGCGGAGAGGACTGCCTGCAAAACGATGTTCTTTCCGCCTGCGGCAGCGATATGATGAGCGATGTTCTGGCTTATGTGAAAAATCAGGCTGTGCTTCTTACCGGCCTTGTGAACGCGCAGGTTATAAGAACCGCCGCTATGATGGATATGCAGTGCATAGTTTTTGTAAGGAGCAAAATGCCTTCGGAAGAAATGCTCTGCCTTGCGGATGAATGCGGCATAACCGTTATGACCTCGCCTTTGCGTATGTACGAAGCCTGCGGCAGACTGTATTCCGAAGGATTGGGTTCGGGTGCCGAATAATGGGTGAGCCACTTGTTTTCACTTATAATGTTGACGGCGGTGATTTCACCTCGGCAGGTCAGGCTTCTGTCATGGTGAAAAAGAATCTGAGCCAGATAGGTTTCTCACCCGAAGTTATACGCAGAGTGTCAATAGCTATGTATGAAGGCGAAATAAATATGGTTATTCACGCCGACGGGGGTGTTGCCACCGTTCAGGTTAATGATGACTGTATTGAAATTATCCTTGCTGACAAAGGCCCGGGTATAGCTGATGTTGAAAAAGCCATGCAGGAAGGCTTTTCCACAGCTCCCGATGAAGTGCGCGGTCTCGGCTTCGGCGCCGGCATGGGCCTTCCGAATATGAAAAGATACACAGATGAAATGAGCATCGACTCCACTGTCGGTGTCGGCACAACAATTACTATGAAAGTCAACTTTTGATTATGAACTCATATATACATTCCGTTTCACTTGACAGTGAAAAATGCAAGGGATGCACAACCTGTATGAAGCACTGCCCGACAGAGGCAATCAGGGTGTTCCATCAGGTCGCGCATATAAATCCCGACAGATGCATTGACTGCGGAGAATGCATAAGAGTATGCCCGCATAACGCGAAAAAAGCTAACTACAACAGGCTTGAACAGATAAAAGAGTTTAAATGGAAAATCGCATTGCCCGCGCCCGCGCTGTTTGCGCAGTTTGACGGGCTTGATGATATCGGTTATGTTCTGCAGGGGCTTTTGGATCTGGGGTTTGACGATGTTTTTGAAGTCTCACAGGCCGCTGAGTTCGTTACATCCTATTCGCGGCAGTATCTTAAAACCCCCGGAGTGTGCAAACCGGTTATCAGTTCGGCGTGCCCCGCCGTGGTGCGCCTTATCTGCCTGAGGTTTCCTTACCTTAAGGATAATATAATGCCCCTGCTGCCGCCGGTTGAGGTCGCTGCGGCAATGGCAAAAGAAAAAGCGGCGAAAGAACACCCGGAATTAAAAGAAGAAGAAATAGGGGTGTGCTTCATTTCTCCGTGCCCGGCCAAAGTCAGTTATGTTGAAAACGGGTTCGGCAGTTACAAAAGCCGCATTGACCTTGTGGTTCCCATAAGCGAGGTTTATTTTAAACTGATTAATGTTATGAACCGCGATGTCAAGCCCGAAATAACAACAAAAACAGGAGTAATCGGCATAAGCTGGGCTTCAAGCGGCGGCGAAGCGTCCGGACTTCTTACAGACAGAGTGCTTGCCGCGGACGGAATAAACAATGTTATTCAGGTGCTTGAAAAGGTTGAAAACGGCAATATACCGAGCCTTGATTTCATTGAGCTCAACGCCTGCACGGGCGGATGTGTCGGCGGAGTTCTTACAATAGAAAACCCGTTTATAGCGCGCAACCGTCTCCAGACTTTAAGGAAGTATCTCCCTGTTTCAAGAAACACACATAAGGGCGACTATATTCCGGAAGAAAGATTTTTCAATGAGATGCCCACCTATAAGCCGCTGAGCCGTCTGAGCGACAATATAGGCGAGTCTATGAAGCTTCTCGCCAAAATTCAGGCTGTGCGTGAAGATTTGCCGGGCATTGACTGCGGAGCCTGCGGTTCGCCTAACTGCAGAGCGTTTGCCGAGGATTTAGTGCTGGGTAAAGCTGATTTTAACGACTGCATTATAGGTTACAAAAAACTGATAAAACAGTATATTAACGCCAAAGGCAGAGAGGATGACCCCGATGACAGTGGATTTTTTAGCGGCAAAACTGAACCTTGAACCGGTTTGCTGCCCCAATCCGCAAAAAGAAGTAACGGGGGCATATATCGGAGATCTGCTCAGCTGGGTGATGGGCAGAGCAAAAGCGGGAGACGCGTGGTTGACAATTATGTCAAACATTAACATTGTCGCGGTAGCCGCTCTTGCCGACACGGCATTGATTATTCTCACCGAAGGCGTAACTGTGGATGAAAAAACCGCCGAAACAGCTCTCAGCAAGGGCGTAAATATATTCACATCGCAAGAACCCGCTTATGAAACGGCGGTCAAAATTTCACAGCTTCTGTAAAAATGAGCAGGTATTACTACGATTTTCATATTCATTCCTGCCTGTCACCCTGCGGTGACAATGATATGACTCCGAATAATATCGCGGGAATGGCGATGCTTAACGGAATGAATATAGTCGCGCTCACAGACCACAACACGGCGCTCAACACACCCGCGTTTATTGAGGCGGCAAGGCGCAACTCGATAATTCCCGTGGCGGGTATGGAATTGACAACGGCTGAGGATATTCACATGGTTTGCCTGTTTGAAAATCCCGAAGCGGCAATGGAATTTTCCGGCTATATCAATTCGAGGCGCACACTGATTGAAAACAGGGTTGATATTTTCGGAGATCAGCTTATTATGAATGGCAATGATGAAATAACAGGCACTGAAAAATATTTTCTTTCAAACGCCACATCGGTTACCGTTGATGAAGCTCCCGATGTTGTTGAAAAATATCGCGGCGTTTGCTACCCGGCCCACGTTGACCGTGAGGCAAACGGAATAATAGCGACGCTCGGCACATTCCCCGAAGAACCTGTTTTCCGTTTTGCCGAGTTCAACAACAACGCGAACATTGAACCCTATCGCAAGTGTTATCCGGTTCTTGCGGATAAACCGTGCCTTGTTTCATCAGATGCGCATTATCTTGAGAATATGCGTGAGGCGCAACATTTTTTCGAACTTGAAGGCGAAAATGAAAAAGAAATACTTGAAAGTCTTTTCAAAAAACTCAGGGCTGGTATCGGCGAATGAAAGAATTATCTTTAAATATTCTCGATATAGCGGGCAATTCCGTTAAAGCGGGCGCAACCTGCGTACAAATAACAATAACCGAAACGGACGAAACATTTCTGCTTGTTTTTAAAGATGACGGCTGCGGAATGACAAAAGAACAGGTTGAAAATGTTACGGATCCTTTTTTCACAACACGAACAACGCGCAATGTCGGTCTCGGAATCCCGTTTCTCAAACTTGCGGCCGAACAGACGGGCGGCAGTTTTTCAATAGAATCGGCGACAGCGCGGGAGCATCCCGAAAATCACGGCACAACAACAACGGCGCTGTTTAATAAAAACAGCATAGATTTTACGCCGCTCGGAGATGTGATTTCAACAGTAACAACCTTAATAATGGGCTCACCGGGCATAGACTGGCGTTTTACTCACACATACGGAGAAAAAGAAGTTTGCATAGACACAGCGGAGATACGCGCTGTTTTGGGCGACGGTGTTCCGCTCGACAGTTACGAGGTAATTGAATGGATTAAATCCTCACTTGAAGAGGAATATGATTCATTTTACAATAATTAATTAAGTTTAAAAATTTCACAGAAGGGGAAAATAATATGAAGTCATTGGCTGAACTCCAGGCAATCAAAGACAAAATGAAGAACAAAGTGGTTCTTCGCGAAGGCACCGGCGAAATCCGTGTTGTTGTCGGTATGGCAACCTGCGGTATCGCGGCAGGCGCGCGCCCTGTTCTCAACGCTTTCGTTGAGGGCGTAAACAAAGAAGACCTTTCCGACAAGGTTACGGTTTCGCAAACCGGATGCATAGGTATATGCCAGTATGAACCCGTAGTTGAGGTTTTTGAAGCGGGCAAAGAAAAGGTCACTTATGTTAAAATGAACGCCGAGAAAGCGGCGGAGGTCATTGAAAGCCATCTCAAAAACGGCAATGTTGTTGAGAAATATACAATAGGCGCAAATCAGTAAGTTTTATAACACAGGGAGGAAAATACTATGATTCGTTCGCAGGTTCTTATCTGCGGCGGCACGGGATGCACTTCATCAGGCAGCAAAGTGCTTATGTCCACGTTCGCAGATGAAATCGAAAAACAGGGCCTTTCCGACGAGATTAAAATTGTTCAGACAGGCTGCTTCGGGCTTTGCTCACTCGGCCCCGTTGTTATCGTTTATCCCGACGGCACATTCTACAGCCGTGTTGAAGAAAAAGATGTTGCCGAAATAGTTGAAGAACATCTTTTAAAAGGCAGAGTGGTTGAAAGGCTTGTTTATAATGATGTTGACGAAGCCAAAAAAGATGAAATTGCGGGCACTGTCAATGTTTCGCTCAATGATACCAAGTTTTATAAAGCGCAGCAGAGAGTAGCGCTTCGCAACTGCGGTGTTATTGACCCTGAAAATATTGATGAATACATTGCTATGGACGGTTACGCCGCTCTCGGCAAAGTTCTTACCGAAATGACTCCCGAAGATGTCATTAAGTGCGTGCTGGATTCCGGCCTTCGCGGCAGAGGCGGCGGCGGCTTCCCGACCGGCAGAAAATGGAGCTTTACGGCGGCTCAGCCGAAAGGCCAGAAATATGTTGTATGCAACGCCGATGAAGGCGACCCCGGCGCTTTTATGGACAGATCCGTCCTTGAAGGCGATCCCCACTGCGTAGTTGAGGCAATGACAATCTGCGGTTACGCGACAGGCGCTTCAGAGGGCTACATCTATGTTCGCGCGGAGTATCCCATAGCTGTCAAGAGGCTTAAAATAGCCATTGAGCAGGCAAAGGAATACGGTCTTTTAGGCAAAAACATTTTTGATTCGGGCTTTGATTTTGATCTTCATATCCGTCTCGGAGCGGGCGCGTTTGTCTGCGGCGAAGAAACCGCGCTTATGACTTCAATCGAAGGCAACCGCGGCGAGCCCCGTCCCCGTCCTCCTTACCCCGCGGTCAAAGGTCTTTTCGGCAAGCCCACCACTGAGAACAATGTTGAAACATTCGCAAACATCCCTCAGATTATTCTCAGGGGAGCGGAATGGTTTGCCTCAATGGGCACGGAAAAGTCAAAAGGCACAAAGGTATTCGCTCTCGGCGGCAAAATCAACAATACGGGTCTTGTCGAAATTCCGATGGGCACAACCCTTCGTGAGATTATATATGACATCGGCGGCGGAATCCCCAACGGCAAAAAGTTCAAAGCCGCGCAAACAGGCGGCCCTTCAGGCGGATGCATTCCCGCAAGCCTTATTGATACCGAAATTGACTATGACAATCTTACCAGCATAGGCTGTATGATGGGTTCCGGCGGTCTTATCGTTATGGATGAAGACACCTGTATGGTTGATATTGCAAAATTCTTCCTCAATTTCACTGTTGATGAATCCTGCGGTAAATGCTCACCCTGCCGCATAGGCACGATGAGAATGAAAGAAATTCTCGAAAAAATCACATCGGGTCAGGGCACACTTGAAGATATAGACAAACTTGAGGAGCTTGCCACCTACATTAAGGCAAATTCGCTTTGCGGCCTCGGCCAGACGGCACCGAACCCCGTTCTCGCAACTCTGCGCTTTTTCCGCGATGAATATATTGCCCATGTTGTTGACAAGAAATGCCCCGCGGGAGTCTGCAAGGCTCTTCTCACATACAAGATTGACCCCGAAAAGTGCAAAGGCTGCACGCTCTGCGCGCGTAACTGCCCGGTGGGAGCAATCTCCGGCAAAGTCAAAGAACCTCACACAATTGACACAACCAAGTGCATCAAGTGCGGCGTATGTATGGAAAACTGCAAGTTTGATGCCATAAGCAGATCTTAAGGAAGGAGGAAGATTGAAATGGAAAAAATGATTAATATTAAAATCAACAACACACCGCTGAGCGTTCCCGACGGAATATCTATTCTTGAGGCGGCAAGATACGCCGGCATTGAAATTCCCACTCTCTGCTTCCTTAAAGAAATAAATGAAATCGGCGCGTGCCGTCTGTGCATGGTTGAGGTTAAAGGCGCCCGTTCGCTTGTAACCGCCTGCGTTTACCCCGTAAACGACGGTATGGAGATTTTCACAAACACGGAAAAGGTCAGAAACAGCCGCAAGCATACGCTTGAGCTCATTCTCTCCACTCACAACAAATCCTGCCTTACCTGCCTTCGCAGCGGCAACTGCGAACTGCAGAAGCTCTGCAAGGAGTTCGGTGTTAAAGACGCTGATTATTTCGCGGGTAAAATGCCCGAATTTGAGTTTGACGATTCCGCCGCTCATATGATAAGAGATAACAGCAAGTGTATTCTCTGCCGCCGTTGTGTGGCCGCCTGCCAGATGCAGGATGTTGCCGTTATCGGCGCAAACGCCAGAGGCTTTGACACACATATCAGTTCCGCGTTTGACAAAGACCTTGCGAATGTTTCGTGCATTTCGTGCGGCCAGTGCATTGTAAACTGCCCGACCGGCGCTATTGTTGAAAAAGATGACAGCGAAAAGGTATTTGCCGCCATAAATGACCCTGAAAAATATGTTATCGCTCAGACCGCGCCCTCAATCCGCGTTACTCTCGGTGAGGCGTTCGGTATGCACATCGGCACCAATGTTCAGGGTAAAATGGTTGCTGCTCTCAGAAGGCTCGGTTTTGACAAGGTGTTCGATACCGACTTCGCGGCTGACCTTACAATAGTTGAAGAAGCCAACGAACTTATTGAAAGAGTTAAAAACGGCGGCGTTCTGCCCATGATTACATCCTGCTCGCCCGGATGGATCAAGTATTGCGAGCATTATTATCCTGAGCAGATACCTCATCTTTCAACCTGTAAATCCCCTCAGCAGATGTTCGGCGCGACAATTAAAACCTGGTATGCGCAGAAGATGAACATTGACCCGAAAAATATTGTTGTGGTAGGTATTATGCCCTGCACAGCCAAAAAGTTTGAAACCCAGCGTGCGGATGAAGCCGCTTCGGGTTATCCCGATGTTGACATTGCCATTACAACCAGAGAGCTTGCGAGAATGATTGAGTCTGCGGGTCTCTATTTCCCCAAACTTCCCGATGAAGAGTTCGACAATCCTCTCGGCGAAAGCACGGGCGCGGCTGTTATTTTCGGAACAACCGGCGGCGTTATGGAGGCAGCGCTTCGCACGGCGGTTGAAACACTCACGGGCGAAGAGCTTAAAGAACTTGACTTTACGGATGTTCGCGGAACAAAGGGCATTAAAGAGGCATCATACACCGTTAACGGAATGGAGATTAAAGTTTGCGCCGCAAGCGGAACCGCGAATGCCAAAAAGATTATGGAAGAGGTCAAAAACGGCACTTCTCCCTACACCTTTATTGAAATTATGGGTTGCCCCGGCGGTTGCGTGAACGGCGGCGGTCAGCCTGTTCAGCCTGCTGTTGTTCGCAACTTCATTGACCTGAAGGGCCAACGCGCGGCAGCGATTTATGAAGCGGATAAGAAAATGACCATAAGAAAATC
>ONON01000008.1 GCA_900319455.1 uncultured Eubacteriales bacterium | reverse complement strand
GCTCTTTCTGACCTTTGTGATTTAACTTTTGAATATTCGGGTTCTGAACTCCAGTCTTTTACAGGTGTTCTTTTCTCTTCCTTCTCCGTGACATCATCGGCAGGGTCATAATCCTCATATTCACTGTCAGCGACATTTATGAACTTGCTGATTCCGTCTTTGAATTTGTCAAATGCACCCATTTTAAATTCCTCCTGTTATTATCTGTAATTCCTGGAGCCGAATATCGCGGAACCGACACGCACAAGATTAGCGCCCTCAAGAACAGCTTCGCAATAATCACCGGACATACCCATGGAAAGAACATTCATATTTATATTATTTATTTTTTTTGACGCAATGTCAAGATATGCGCGGTACATATTTGAAAAAATCCCTCTGAGAACCTTTTCATCATCACATACCGGAGCAACGCACATAAGCCCCTGAACGGAAATTCCGTTTATCTCGGATATTTCGCAAGCCCGCTCGTCAAGCTCCCGCAAATCAAAACCGAATTTGCTTTCTTCATTGCCTACATTGACCTCAAGCAGAACTTTACTGACAATGCCGCTGTTGACGGAGCGCTTCGCAATCTCATTCGCGAGAGAAACACTGTCAACAGATTGAATAACTTCAACCTCGCCCACAATTTTTTTAACCTTGTTTGACTGCAGATGACCGATTAAATGCGCTTTGCAGTTTTCGAGATTCAGCTCCGGCTTTTTCGCGAGAAATTCCTGAACTTTGTTTTCACCTATCAGATCTATACCGCAGGATATCGCGTGATTTATAAAAACGCTCTCTACGGTTTTGCTGACTGCCATCAGATGAACATCCTGCGGATTTCTGCCGGATTTAATAGCCGCCTGTGCTATTTTTTCTTTGACTTCGGCAATATTTTGTTCAATATCAGAAAAGCGTTTATTGTATTCAGGCACTGTTCCCCAGCCCCTTTCCGTTCAAAATTATATTATCATGTTTTCTCAGCTGAGCCCCCGGGAAAGTGGTTTTTCCGTCATCAAAGGCAATAACATAATCGCTGCAGCTGTAAATAACATTCATATAACGAAGTTTTGTGACATTGCCTACGCGCACATAACAGCATTGATTGCCGTCAACAACCCTGACCGCTTTTTGCGGCACTTTAAGCCCAGAATACTCATTGACAATCAGTTTGGCGTTTACTATGCGCGAGGTAAGTATATCCGCCGAAATACTGTTGCTTCTGAGAATCACTACAGTTTTTTTATCGTTTTCTTTATATACTCTCTCAATTTCGGTTTTGATTTTTTCACTGCCGGTGTTGCCGATAATGACATTAATCGTTTCTCCCTCTTTAAGAGCATTGGCATCATTTGTGTCAACAACAGTTGCGAGATACCAGTAAAAACCGTTCATAACTTTTCCGACGCAGCTCTCGGCGACAGCCTGAGGTTTTGAGTTAATCGCTTTTTCAATTTCATCGGATTTTATTTCGTTGAGCATGGAAACCTGAATGACGGATTCATAACCGTCGGCATTGCTTATATAATAACCCGACGAACCCGCGGAAATGATGTTTTGCTGAACCGCCTGCGTTTCAAGCGCGGCTATCCGGTTTTGTATTTCACTGATTTTTTCTTCACAGTTTATTTTTGTTCCGAGTGAAACCTGACGGCGTGAAACATCAACAAGCAAACTGAGTTTTAAATCACCTATCGAGGAATAATCACTGTCATAAACCGTTTCGATTATGCTTTTGTAATCGGAATCAATTTTACCGGCCAAAGCGACCATATCAACATTTGTAAACTCAGTTTGTTCCGATATTAAACGGTAACTTTCCTGAACATCTTTTAAATAACTGAGCTGTGTATAGGCATTTGCGGCGTTTGAGTTCAAAAAAGTGACCGCTACCGGAGAATTCGCGTTGACTTTTTCAGCGTTTGAGGCTGTGGGAACAACCGTTCCTCCGCCTGAATTATAAAGCATTATTTCATCACGCACAAGGTAAGCCTTGGCGTCGAGCGTATCATAAACCGATGTTTCTTCAGCGGAAACGGTATCATATTCTTCTGAAATGATATTGACCGCTTTGAAGAAGAAAAAAAGCACAACCAGCGCGGAAGCGGCCGCAATCAGAGCTTTCATAAGTCTGCTGTTCATATTCAAATGAAATTCGCCCCCCTAATCATTCTGATTGCGTGTTCGCAAAGCAAATCAAAACTTTCAAAATCATCTGCCGTCAGAAATCTGATTTTATCATTTTTTCTGAACCAGGTCAGCTGCCGTTTGGAGTAACGCCGTGTGGACTGTTTAAGTTTTTCGGTACATTCATCCAAGGTCAGTTCGCCGTCAAGATACGGCTTTAACTCTTTGTATCCGATTGCCTGAACGGATGTTTTCCCGTTGTATTTTTTATAAAAATTTCTCGCTTCATCAAGAATACCGTTCGCTATCATCTCATCAACCCTTTTGTTGATTCGATTGTAAAGAATATCTCTGTTTTTAAAGTCAATTCCGAGTGTAAAAGGCTCAATATCGGAACCCTTGACTTTTGAGAGACGCTTGCTTTCGCTCATAGTCATACCGGTGTTGTGATAGATTTCAAGCGCTCTGATAATTCTTGCCACATTATTAATATGAAGAGTTTGAGCCGTTTCCGGATCGATTTCGGCAAGTTCATCCATTAAGTGCCGCGCGCCTTTTTCTTTTGCGACTTTTTCCAATGAATGACGGTAATCGGAATCGGTTTCTTCATCGGAATACTGAATATTGTCAACAAGCCAGTCATAATAAAGACCGGTTCCGCCGCAAATAACGGGGATTTTGCTTTCGGAAATAATATTGTCAATACATTCGCGCGCAAGTTTACAATAGCGAACAACATTAAAATTTTCCGAAGGGTCGGCAAAACCGATAAGATGGTGCTTTATTCCCTGCATTTCATCTTCTGTGGGAGCGGCCGTAGCGACAGCCATATCTTTATAAATCTGCATTGAATCGCAGGATACCACTTCGCCGTTGAAGGCCTTGCACAGTTCGACGGCAAGTGCTGTTTTACCTGCCGCCGTAGGGCCGACTACAGCCAAAACTTTTTTAAGCTCTGCCAAAATTCTTTTCCAACTCTCCGCGTGAAATTTCAATCAAAACAGGTCTTCCGTGGGGGCAATACTTGACAGAAGGCGTTGAAAGAAGTTTTTTGGCAAAAATCTCCATTTCATACCTTGATGTTATATCGCCCGCTTTAACAGCGCTTCTGCAAGCGACTGAATGATATATAAAATCCAGCTTGTCAAAATCGACACTCTGCTTTTTTGAGGCAAGGTTGCCGGCGATTTCGCAAATGACATCGGGTATTTCATCGGCGGAAAGTTCCATAGGGCACTCATTGACAATGACCATTCCCTGCCCGAAATCCGCAACATCAAATCCCGCGGCGCGCAAAGCATCCGAATTAAGAAGAATTGAGGAGTATTCTTCATCACTCAGCTGAACCGAAATCGGTGACAAAAGCACTTGCGGAGATCTTTGAGAATTGCTCTTTTTCAATTCCTCAAAAATCATTCGTTCATGCGCGGCGTGTTTATCTATAACAATGATTTTACTCTCATACTCAACAATTATATAAGTTCTGAAAGCTTCGCCGATAAGTCTGAATTTCTCCTCCGAAAAATCACTTTTGTCTTCTGTCAGAACGGGATAAACGGAATCATCGGCAGCCTGAACGGAATTATCTGTTGTTATAACCTCGTTTTTTTCCTCAGCCTGAGGATATATTGTTTTAGGGATGAGGTTCGGTCTGTCATCGCCGGGGACGGAGTATCCCACGGGTTCGGAAGTTCTGAAAACGGGCTTGTAAATTGAACTTGACTCGGTATGCGCCGGACGCGGCGAAGCCTCGCTTTCACTTTTTTTAAGGTTTATTTCACTTACGGCCGTATGCTGCCAAAAGCCGGAGCCGCCGTTGGTTTCAGTCAGTTTAAACTGTTCCGGCTTTTCAAGCGGTTCTTTATGGTAATCTATGGTTTTTCGCGTAAATGTCGCGCGGGTTGTATCATTTGAAAGAGCGTTTTTACATGCAAAATATACCGAGCTGAAAACTGATTTCTCATTTGAAAAACGAACCTC
>ONON01000126.1 GCA_900319455.1 uncultured Eubacteriales bacterium | reverse complement strand
ACACCTCACCTTGATTATAAACATGCCGTTTTCGGTCAGGTTTATGAAGGAATGGGCGTTGTTGACTCAATAGCCGGCGTTGAAACAGACAGCAGAGATAAACCGCTCGAAGATATCGTTATTCTCGGAATAGATATTGAAAAATAATAAAAGCCGCACGGCTTAAACCGTACGGCGAAATTTTAATATTTAAAGTGAATGTCGCTGTTTTTCAAAAGAGGAGCAGCGGCATCTTTTTGTGAAATAACCGGGTCTTCAACCGGCCAAGCAACATTTATATCGGGGTCACAGTAGCAAATGCTTCTGTCGTTTTTCGGCGAGTAAAAAGAGTCGGTTTTATATAAAACCTCAACATCGGGAGTTAATGTAACAAATCCGTGAAGAAATCCGCGAGGTATAAAAAACTGCTTCTTGTTATCTTCACTTAACTCAACGCCGACCCATTTTAAATAAGTCGCGGACCCTTCCCTTATATCGACAGCAACATCAAATATTTTTCCTTTTGTGCATGTTAACAATTTTGCTTGAGCATCGGGATTTTTTTGACAATGAAGACCTCTTAATGTGCCTTGCTGAGATGAATATGAACGGTTGTCTTGAACAAACTCAGCATTAATTCCAAGTTCTTCAAGTGTTCTTTTTGAATAGGACTCATAAAACCAACCGCGGTTGTCTCCGAAAATCGCCGGTTCCAAAATAAACAGACCATCGATTTCCGTTTTTATCAGATTCATATTTCTTCGTCGTCCTCTCTGCCCCAATGAGGTCTTTCTCCGGGCTTACTTCCGTAAAGAATTGTTCCGTTCGCAACTCTCTGAAGGTGTCTGCCATAGGATGATTTTCCGTATTTTTCAGCGGATTCCAAAAGCGATTTTTTGCTTATCCACCTGTTGTTATATGCAATTTCTTCGGGCGCGGAAATTTTTATACCCTGTAATCTTTCAACTGTGCCGATAAAGTTTGAGGCTTCATAAAGAGCCTCAACCGTTCCGGTGTCAAGCCAGGCGTAGCCTCTGCCGAGTAACTGAACATCCAAATTGCCGGCTTCAAGGTACATCTGGTTTATGTCGGTAATTTCCAGTTCACCGCGTTTGGATGGCTTCAACGATTTGGCATACTCAATTACTTTGTTATCATAAATATATAAACCTGTAACCGCATAATGTGATTTTGGATGTTCAGGCTTTTCAACAATGGAAACAGGTAATCCTTTTGAGTTGAATTCAACAACGCCAAACGCCTGAGCGTTCTCAACATTGTACCCGAAAATGGTTGCCCCTACTTCTTTCTTGACAGCTTGTCTGAGCATATGACCGAGCCCGCTGCCGTAAAAAATATTATCGCCTAAAATCATTGAGACAGAATCATTGCCGATAAATTTTTCGCCGATAATAAATGCCTGCGCAAGCCCTGCGGGGGATTCCTGAACAGCGTATGAGAGTTTTAAACCGAACTGTTTGCCTGTTCCGAGCAACCTTTCAAATTTAGGAGTATCATCAGGCGTTGAAATTATTAATATTTCACGTATGCCCGCGAGCATAAGCGTGGAAAGCGGATAATATATCATAGGTTTGTCATAAACAGGCAAAAGCTGTTTACTGGTAACCATAGTCAGCGGATAAAGTCTTGAACCGGTGCCGCCGGCAAGAATAATACCTTTCATTATAAATACTCCTTCAAAGATGTACTCAAATGTTTATATAATTTTATCACTTTATATATTAAGTGTCAATAATTCATAAATCAGGGCTTGCGATTGTGTCGCAAGCCCGAATGATATTATACTGTTTTTTCAACTCCGAGAGTGACGCTGATTCCGTTTATATCCCACTGTTTTGAATAATATCCGCCTTCACCGTTCACGATTGTTTCCGCGAGAACATCGTGGCTTATCGATTTGCCGTATTTGTCAAAAACAGAGGATATGGTGTTTGAATCATTTTCTTTGTAATAAACAGTAATGTGATCCATAACCTCAAACCCTGCTTCTTTGCGCATGGTCTGAATTTTTGAAATCAGTTCGTTGACATATCCTTCTGCGATAAGTTCTTCACTGAGCGAGGTGTCAAGAACAACATTAACGCCGTAATCCGAAACTGAGTATAAACCCTCTTTCTGAACTGAACTGATAAGCAGGTCTTCCTCTTTGAGCTCCACAGGTTCACCGTTAACTTTAAATTTTATAAAGCCTTCGCTGTCAAGCTGCGCTTTTGCGGCTGAGCCGTCAACACCGGCAAGATATTCTTTTATTCCGTTAAGCAGTCTTCCATATTTTGGACCGACTGTTTTAAGCTGCGGCTTAAATGCGTATGACACAAACCCGGATGCATCGCCGACAAACTCTATTTCTTTTACATTAAGCTCATCTTTTATGATTGATGATAATTCATTGCTGAGCGATTTGTCAGCCTGAATATATATTTTTGAAAGCGGTTGCCTGTTTTTGATATTTGCGCCGTTTCTTGCGGCTCTTCCGAGAACAACAATGTCAAGAACCTCCTGCATGGCATTCTCGAGTGAAGAATCAATCAGTTCTTTGTCGGCAACGGGATAATCACAAAGATGAACGCTTTCGGGTGCGGTTTTATCTATATTGCAGACAAGGTTGCGATATATTTCTTCCGACATATACGGAATCATCGGCGCGGAAAGCTTCGCGACAGTGACAAGGGCGGTGTAAAGTGTCATATAAGCGTTGATTTTATCCTGACTCATTTCCTGCGCCCAGTAGCGTTCACGCCCGCGGCGCACATACCAGTTGCTCATATCATCAACAAAACTCTGCAGTGCTTTTGCCGCTTCTGGAATGCAATAATTGTCAAGGTAATTGTTAACCGTGATAATTAGTGAGTTAAGTTTTGAAACAAGCCATTTATCCATAACGGAGAGCTTGTCATAATCAAGTGTATATTTTGTTGCGTCAAAGCTGTCAATGTTTGCGTAAAGAACATAGAAAGCATAAGTGTTCCAAAGCGTTCCCATAAACTTTCTCTGCCCTTCAACAACCGCCTTGTCATAAAAACGGTTAGGCAGCCAAGGTGCGGAATTGGTATAGAAATACCATCTTATAGCGTCTGCTCCGAATTTGGAAAGTGCGTCAAACGGGTCAACCGCATTTCCTTTGGATTTTGACATTTTCTGTCCGTTTTCATCCTGAACAAGTCCGAGAACTATAACATTCTTATAGGGTGATTTATCAAAAAGAATGGTTGAAATCGCAAGCAGTGAATAAAACCAGCCTCTCGTCTGATCAACAGCCTCTGAAATGAATTCAGCCGGAAACTGATTTTCAAAAACCTCTTTATTTTCAAAAGGATAATGATGTTGAGCAAACGGCATTGAGCCAGAGTCAAACCAGCAGTCAATCACTTCCGGAACACGTTTCATCTGTTTTCCGCATTCTGGGCAGGTTATTGTTACTGCGTCGATATAGGGACGGTGAAGCTCGATATCTTCCGGACAGTTGTCAGACATTGATTTCAGCTCTTCAATAGAACCAATAACATGTCTGTGACCGCATTCGCATTCCCAAATATTGAGCGGAGTTCCCCAATACCTGTTGCGTGAAAGTCCCCAGTCCTGAACATTGTTAAGCCAGTCTCCGAAACGGCCTTTACCGATACTTTCGGGAATCCAGTTAATTGTGTTATTGTTTTTAACAAGGGCATCGCGAACCTCTGTCATTTTTATAAACCATGATTCTCTTGCATAGTATATAAGCGGAGTGCCGCATCGCCAGCAGTGAGGATACTCATGCTCCATTTTGGGTGCGCTGAAAAGAATACCGCGATTATCGAGTTCTTTCAAAACTTCAGGGTCGCAGTTTACGGCGCCTCTCTCGATTTCTTTTTCTGTCGGTTTACATCTCATTCCTGCAAACGGCGTTTCATCCTTCATAACACCGTGCTCGTCAACCATTTGAACAAACGGCGCGTCATATTTTCTGCCCACTCTTGCGTCGTCTTCACCGAAGGCGGGAGCAATGTGAACAATTCCGGTACCGTCAGACATTGTTACATAGCTGTCGCAATAAATAAAGAATGCCTTTTTGTGCTGCTTGTCTGCCGCATCTTTTGCGCATTGATAAAGGGGCTCGTATTCTTTATATTCAAGGTCTTTGCCGGCGCAGGTTTCAATTATTTCATAAGCAGGCGTACCCTCTGCACGTTCAATTCCACCAAGAACGGAGTCGAGCAGAGCCTTTGCGAGGATGTATGTATATCCGTCCGCCGCTTTCACTTTTGCGTATATTTCATCGGGGTTTACACACAGACCGATGTTTGAGGCAAGCGTCCAGGGCGTAGTTGTCCACGCTAAAAAATAAGCGTCTTCATCTTTTATTTTAAATCTTACGATTGCAGTGCGTTCTTTGAGTGTTTTATATCCTTGAGCAACCTCGTGAGATGACAGAGGAGTGCCGCAGCGCGGACAGTAGGGAACGATTTTAAAGCCTTTATAAAGAAGATTTTTCTTCCATATCTCTTTTAACGCCCACCATTCACTTTCAATAAAGTCGTTGTGGTAGGTTACATAGGGGTTCTCCATATCCGCCCAGAATCCGACGGTTTCGGAAAAATCTTCCCACATCTCTTTATATTTCCATACGCTTTCTTTGCAAAGCTTTATAAACGGCTCAAGACCGTATTCCTCAATCTGATCTTTTCCGTTAATTCCGAGCAGCTTTTCAACCTCAAGTTCTACAGGTAAACCGTGGGTGTCCCAGCCTGCTTTTCGGGGAACCATATATCCCTTCATAGTTCTGTAACGGGGAATCATATCCTTAATAACGCGAGTGAGAACATGGCCTATATGCGGCTTGCCGTTTGCGGTAGGAGGGCCGTCATAAAATGTATAAGTCGGGCATCCTTCGCGTATTTTAATGCTTTTTTCAAATATTTTGTTCTTTTTCCAAAAATCAAGAGCTTCTTTTTCGTTTTTTACAAAGTCAAGGCTTGTTGAAACTTTGTCATACATAATGTTCTACCTCCGCAAATAAAAATAACTCCGCCCATACAGGACGGAGTGAACAATCCGCTGACCACCTGATGTACATACATGATTTTATGCCTCCCCGTTAACGGTGGGACTCCGTCAAAGCCTACTTGGTTACTTTCGGTTTGAAACTCGGGAGTGATATTCGTTCATTGTGGTAAATACCGGCATCGCAGCACCGCCGGCTCTCTTGAAATTACACTGCAAAGGCTACTGTCTCCGTCAAAGTTTTTGTGGTGTTTTTTGATTTCGATAAAGTATAACACAAGCATTTTATAATGTCAATAAATACAATGCTATAAACTTATATATATGAAACAGAACAATGCTGATTATTCTGCAAAAAGCAGGGCTGCAAATAACAGTCCTGCTTTAAAGCACAAATTTATTTGATTTTACTGTCAGCCCATGCCGCGACATCTGCATAAATATCTTTTCGGTTAATTTCATTCAAAATCTCATGGCGGCAGTTTTCATATATTTTAATACTTACATCGGGAATGCCGTTTGCTATAAGGCTCCTGTAAACCTGGTTTACACCGGCACCGTATGCTCCGACAGGATCCATTGCGCCCGAGATAATAAGATAAGGTTTGCTTTTGGTCAATGCGGGAGCCCACTCTGGAGCTGAAACCGCGCTAAGAACCTTGAACATATCTTTATATCCTGCGAGAGTGAATAAGAAACCGCAGTATTTGTCGGCAATGTATTTATCAACAATGGCTTCGTCTCTTGTGAGCCAGTCAAAAGGAGTTCTTACGCTGTCATATTTTTTGTTATATGAACCGAAAGCAATCTTGTCAATAAGTTTGCTGCGATAACGGCTGCCTTTGAGTTTTGAAAGAGCCGTTGTCATCGCGATGCCCGCCGCCGCTCCGGGATTTGGTCCGCTTGTGCCGCAGAAGATAAATCCCTTTATATCATCATCTCTGCCAAATCGTTTGGCATATTCTCTGCAAACAAAAGAACCCATACTGTGCCCGAAAGCGATTATCGGCTTACCCGGGTATTCTTCCTTTGCAATTTCCGTAAGAGCTCTTGCGTCGGCAATAAATGCCTGCCAGCCGTCTTTTTCGCCGAAATAACCAAGGTCATCGTCAGATTTAACGGATTTGCCGTGACCGATGTGATCGTTGATAAAAACAACATATCCCTGTGAATTAAGGTACCCTGCAAAATCTTCATATCTTTCAAGATGCTCTGCCATACCGTGCATAATCTGAAAAACAGCTTTAATCCGGGTTGTATCATCCGGAGCCCAGGAAACTGCGTAAATATCCGCAAGGCCGGTTTTTGAAGGGTATCTGTATTCTTTGCGAATTGACATAATATCATCCTTTCAAGCAATATATATTTATTATATCACACGGTAATTTAAAAAATAAACTGTAATTATCCATAAAACTGAAAATCCAAAACTGTCAAAATGACGGTTTTAATTGATTTATTGACGATTAATAAAATATAATGCTATACTCTAATAAATAATATGTAAAGGGAGCTGTAAAATGAAAAAATATGATATTGCGGCATATATCTGGCCGTCTTATACAGGCAAAGAGCCAAGAGCATATCAGTTTTGGGAGAAAGGCATTGGTGAATGGCAATCTGTATTGACCGCTGAATCAAGAGAAGAGGGGCAGATTCTTCCGCGTAAGCCTGTCTGGGGCATGGTTGACGAAGCGGATCCGAAGGTAATGGAATTTCAGATTAATGAAGCGGTTCGTCACGGAGTAAATGTATTTATATATGATTGGTATTGGTATGACCGCAGACCGTTTCTGGAACAGTGCCTTGACGATGGTTTTCTCGGTGCAAAAAATAATGACGATATGCAGTTTTATCTTATGTGGGCGAACCATGACGCCGGTTATCTTTGGGATAAAAGACAGCCTGATTTAAATGAGATAATCTGGTATGGTTCTCAGCCGAGAAGTGAATTTGATAAGATATGCCGTCGCGTTACGGATATGTATTTCAATCGCACGAATTATTATAAAATCGGTGGATGTCCCGTTTTTATGATTTATGATTTGGCAAATCTTGTGAGAGGGCTCGGTGGAGTTGACAACACTAAAGCGGCTCTTGATTATTTTCGCGGCATTGTTAAAAATGCGGGTTTCCCCGATCTTCATATTCAGGGTGTAATTTACAGTGAAAACGCCGTTAATATAAGCGAAATTGATACAGAATATAAAGGTTCTTCAAAGGATTTGGTCAATCTTCTCGGGCTTAATTCTGTAACGCACTATCAATACATTCATTATGCCGATTTCAACAATGGATATGAGGGTTGCTTACCGAGTGTAGCCGCCGAATTTGAAAGAATACACAATGAATACAGTGTTCCTTATTATCCGCACGCAACAGTAGGCTGGGATAATAACCCGAGATTTCCGCATATAACATATCCCATTATTAAGGATAACACACCGGAATTATTCAAAAAGGCATTACTGCTTGCAAAAGAATACTGTGATAAATATAATGATATACCTCTTATTACAATTAATTCATGGAATGAATGGACCGAGATGAGTTACCTTGAACCCGATGATGTTTTCGGCTACGGCTACCTTGAGGCAGTTAAAGAGGTTTTTTGTGAATAAGTAAAGAGGGGTTAAATTATGAAAAAGTTTCTTTCTGTTGTTTTGGCTGCGGTTATTGCTTTGAGCTGCACAGTTGCCGCTTTTGCCGGTAAAACTTTTCTTTACCCTTCGGATGTGATTCCTGAAGGAGATATGCGCATAATCGCTCACAGAGGTTATTCCGCAATTGCGCCGGAAAATACAATTCCCGCATTCCGTCTTGCAGGCGAAAACGGCTTTTGGGGCGCAGAATGTGATATTTCATCAACAAAAGACGGCGTATGGATTATTTCACACGATAATACCATTGATCGTATGACTGATGGCAGAGGTAAAATTGAAGATATGACTTATGATGAGTTGATGAAATATAAAATCAATTCCGGGAATAATATCAAAAAGTACCCCAATCTTAGAATGCCGATGCTTGAAGAATATCTTGATGTATGTAAAGAGTACGGGCTTCACGCGGTTATAGAAATCAAACATAACTCCGTAAATAATTACAATAATCTTGCCGAACTGCTTAACGCACGAGAAGAGAAAGATAATTTTACAATAATCAGTTTTTCGGAGGAGGCTCTGCTTGACGTTCAGAGATTAATGCCTGACACGAATCTTTTTTATCTTTATTCGGAAGATGACCTTCACTGGCTTGATTTTTGCAAGGAACATAATATCGGGGCGGATCTTAATTATAAACTTTTAACAAAAGATAATGTTGAAAAAGCAAATGCCGCCGGCATTAATCTAATGGCGTGGACTGTTGACGACAAAACTCTTGCCGAAGATTTATTCAGGCTGGGAATAGAAGATATTACATCAAATTCTCTTGTCGCTCAAAAGTCATTCGGAGCATATGACAGAGTGTTTATTATAGGTGTTGACGGCGCAGGAAGATTTTTTAAAGAAGCCGAAACTCCGAATTTTGACAGAATATTTAAAGACGGAGCCGTTGATTATACCGCAAGGGCGGAGATGATTACGGTCAGCGCGCAAAATTGGGGTTCTATCTTAACCGGTGTTTCATACATTAAACACGGGCTTACAAATGATAAAGCGGGATCTTTTGAAAGAACATCAAATACAAAATATCCGTCGATTTTTACTTATGTACGCAAGGCTTTTCCCGATGCGCAGCTCGCCTCATTTGTTAATTGGAATCCGATTAATAACGGAATAATTGAGAATGATATCAATGTTTATAAAGTTCAGAACAGTGATGATGAAAAGCTTACAGAAGAAATCTGCAATTATTTCAGTGAAGGAAACGAGCCCAAACTGTTTTATGCTCACTTTGACAGTGTTGACCACATCGGGCACGAAGAGGGCAGTAAATCCGAAAAGTATTTGAAACAAATAGAAATTGTTGACGGATACATAGGCAGGATTTATGACACAATTGCTGAAAACGGTCTTATTGAAAACTCGTTGTTTATTGTTGTTGACGATCACGGAGAAATGATTTCGGGCGGCCATTGGGGGCTGACTATGCGTGAAACAAACACTACTCTTGCGGTTAAAGGAAAAACGGTAGTAAAGGGCGCAAATATGGATATGTTTACACGCAACAGAGATACCGCGGCTATAGTTCTTTATGCGCTCGGAATCGAAAGGCCTTCAAACATGACGGCAAGATTGCCGGGTAATCTTTTTGACGGCGTTGACGGTGAAACAAGACCGTTTTTCAAAGATTTACCCGATTCAATTTTATCTGCATTCGCTTGGATAATTACTCTTTGCACATTTTGGATTTAAAACGGACGGAAGGTGTTTATGAAATTATATTTAATATGGGCGCTTTTGTGCTTTTGTGCACTGGTGATTGTTTCAACCGTTCAATTAATTTTAAAAAATAAAGCTGTTAAAATCCCGCTGAAATTTGCTTTTATTGCAATAAAAATTCTTATTGCTGTTGCTTTTGCGGTTCTTGTAATGGCGGGTCCGGTTATCCTCAGACCTGTTCAGCCGTTAATGTTTTCGCTTTATGCGGTTCTTTTCGCTGATGCAGTTTCGGATTTTTGCTGTACTTTGTTTTATCTGATTTCAAAAAAAGAGCGAAGATTTGCCGTTCCAAAAACAATAAGCATTATTTTTGCTGTCCTCTTTATAGTTTACGGAACAGTGAATATGCAGATTATAACACCGAAATACCATACTTACAGTTCAACCAAACTCAATTCGGAACATACATTTGTTTATCTTGCTGACTTACATATAGGAAGCGCTCAGAATTTTTCAACCGCCGAAAAAATGGTTTCCGAAATAAAAACATCCGGCGCTGAATTTATTGTTCTTTGCGGAGATATTACCGATGATTACACCACAAAAGACGAGATGAATAAGATTTATTCATTGTTCGGAGATTTGAATATTCCGGTTTATTATGTTTACGGTAACCATGACAGACAGGGCTATGCCGAATATGCAAACGGCAGACAATATACGCCGGAAGAGCTTGAAAAGGCAATTACTTCAAACGGAATAACAATTTTAAAAGATGAACTTTACAAAATCTCTCCCGATCTTATTATTCTCGGCAGAGAAGATTATTCCGAGAGCGAGAGCAGGGCTGATGTTTCGGAATTGAAAATACCTGACACTTCATCTTATTTAATTGTTGCCGACCATCAGCCTTCGGGCTTTAAAGAGCATGCCGATATTGGAGCGGATTTGCAAATATCCGGGCACACTCATGCCGGGCAGCTATTTCCTCTGCGATTTTTCTACTCTCTGGTCGCCCCCGTTTACGGCGATTATGAAGAACAGGGCGCTGTTATGAATGTTACTTCAGGCGCTTGCGGATGGAGGGTACCTTTCAGAACGGACGCGCATTGCAATTATGAGGTAATAACACTTAAACCAGAATAAATCGTTTTAAAAGGATGTATTAAATTTGATCAGAAAGTGGGTTTTTAGATGAAAAAGTTTTTGTCTGTTTTACTCGTGTTTGCTTTAATCGCTTCTTTCGCTTTAACGGCATTTGCCGACAGCGGTGATATTGCGATTGACAGTTCATGGTCTGTTCTTGTTTCGCAACAGCCTTCTTCTTATGAAAGCTTTGCTGCCCGGAAAATCAGTGATGAACTCTCTACGGTGTTCGGCAAAGAGATTCCTGTTGTTAATTCTGCCGATGAAAAATATATTGCCATCGGTTCCGCATCATCGGCAGATGTTTCGGATATTGCTGTCAACGGATATCGCATTAAAGTTGTTGACGGAAATATTCACATTAACGGTACGGGAGTGCGCGGTTTGGCGGCAGGCGCTTACCGCTTTCTTGAAGAAATTTGCGGAAGAAAAGTTTATACATACAAAAATATTGAAATACCATCCGCCGACAGCATAAAAGTTTCTTCGGATACCGATATTGTTTATGAACCGTTTTTTGAATATACCGATACAGACTGGTTAAGCCCCTGCAACACCGAGTATTCGATTGCGAACGGCCTTACAGGCGGAACATACAGGAGCATTCCGGCGGAAGCCGGCGGAACCGTTAATTATTTAGGAGGTTTCTGCCATACAATGGGAGCGATATGCGAAACAGAAGCGCATAAAGAATCGAACCCTGAGCAGCTTGCTTTACACAATGGTCAAAGAACCGTCGATCAGCCGTGCCTTTCAAATCCAGATGTGCTTGAAATTGCAAAAAACAATGTTCTTGAGCTGCTTGAAACCCGCTATGACCCGCAGGCGTCGCTGCAAATTGTTTCGGTAACCCAGAACGATAATTACAATTATTGTGAGTGTGAGAAATGTAAAGCTTTTGAGGCGTCTCACGGCGGAGTTCAATCCGCAACAATGATTAATTTCGTTAATCAAATAGCCGATGCCGTCAAAGAGGCAGGGTATGAAAATGTTGCGATTGATACATTCGCATATCAATACACACGCAAAGCTCCTGCCGGCATTGTTCCGCGTGACAATGTTATTGTTCGCCTTTGCACAATTGAGTGTTGCTTCCGCCATACTCTTGATGACAAAAATTGCAAGCGCAACACAGAACTTATGAAAGACCTCAACGACTGGTCTGCAATCTGTAAGAGAATATATGTTTGGGATTACACAACAAACTATGCAAACACCTGTATTGTTTTCCCGGATTTTGATGTAATTCAACGCAATATTCAAGTTTTTTATGAGCATAATGTAAAGGGCGTTTATGAAGAGGGCAATTATTATATCGGCAACTGCAACACGGAGTTTGGCGAACTGCGTGCGTATATGATTTCAAAATGCTTGCAAAACCCGTATTGTGATCTTGAAAGTGAAATTAAAGGTTTTCTTGCGTCTTATTATGGACCCGGATGGCAGAACATCAAAAAAATAGTTGATATGCATATTTCAAACGCGTGCAAAAACAACGGCGGCCATCTCGGAATAGGAGAAAGCCCGAACGCCAGCTTCTCTTTTACCGCGAAAGAGGTTGCCGAAATCGATGAACTGTGGAAGAGTGCCAAGTCAAAAGCTAACGATGATGTTCAGCTTGAAAATATTTGCAGGTCTGAGCTCTCGTGGCGTTTTTGGAAAGGTTCGGTGAATAAAGGTGAGTTTTCTCTTCTGAACCCCGAAAGATTTAATGAAAGGCAAAAACTTTTTGAAGATTTTCAGGTTTACGGAGTGACAATGATAAGCGAGGGCAGTTATAATGATTATATTGATTGCGCCTGTGTAAGATATGTGCCTGTAAATGAATGGAATATGTACGAAGCTGATGAAATCGGTACACAGGTAAGATTGTTTTTCGCAAGAATACTTGAATACTTCACTCCTTTGCTTTCAGCCTTCGGATTATTTTATAAATGGTTTGGTTAATTTGATAAGGAGCGTATAAACCATGATTTTAAAAAAATCAACTTTGAAAATCGGCCTTGAACACCCGGTTAAAATTCTTCATATTACTGACACGCACTTAGCCTTTGCCGATGACCGCGATGACGAAAGAAAACACGAGCTTTCACAAAGACGTTTTTCACAGGAAGCGGAAAAATACCTTTATGAACATATTGAATACTCAAAGAAAAACTGTGACATACTTGTTCACACGGGAGATTTAATTGATTTTGTTTCTCACGCGAATGTAAAAAAAGCGCGCGAAATACTCGCCAACAACAACATTTTTTTCATTGCCGGCAATCACGATTATTCGCAGTATGTCGGTGAGGCGTGGGAAGATAATGCCTACCGTATGAACAGTTATATGCAGATGGGCTACGGCCTCGGAGTGCCGATGTTTTTTAATTCCCGTCAGATAGGTGGAGTGAATATTGTCGGCATTGATAACAGCTACTATCAGTTTGAAGACTGGCAGATATGGAGACTGAAAAAAGAGGTTCAAAAAGGCCTGCCGATTATTCTTGCTTTTCACGACCCGTTGTTTGAACAGTCACTTTATGATTTTCACAATTCCGAACACCCTGCGGATTGCACTTACATTGTCGGGTGTGATGAAGAACACCTTTTGCCGTATTCGGAATTCAGAGCAGTTCAGCAGCGACCGACCGAGGCGACGATTCGTATGATTGATTACATAAAGAGCGAACCGTTAATAAAAGCAATATTGACAGGGCATCTTCATTTTGATTATGAAAGCAAATTAACACCCGGCCTTATTCAGTATGTAACAGGCGGAGGTTATGAAGGAACAGCGCGCGAGCTGACGGTAATCTGATATGAAAGATTATGAAATAAAGCAAATCCGGCTTGATGATTATCCAAAGTGCAATGCTCTTTGGAATATGAAGGCCTGTCCATACACCGATTTATTTATTGAACAGATAATTTCAGGGAACCGTGAAGTCTTCATTCTCAGTGTTGACGGCGAATATATTGCGGAATGCGATCTTGTTTATGATAATCCCGAATACTCAACCCGCCCCGGTGAACGGCTGTATTTTTCACGGCTTATTGTAAAACGGTCTGAGCGCGAAAAAGGTTACGGCGAAGCGATATCTCTGTATTTGCTCGACAAGGCAAAAGAAATAGGATATAAATCTATTGCTCTGGGCGTTAATTGTGATAACACTGCCGCCGTGAATCTCTATAAAAAGCTCGGCTTTACCGTTTATGAAGAGGCAGAAGACAAAGACGGAAAGTTTT
>ONON01000231.1 GCA_900319455.1 uncultured Eubacteriales bacterium | reverse complement strand
TTGCGGGTTATGACGATGAGGAATACCTGCAAAGATGTGCGAAGGTCGCTCTTTGAGGCATTACTGTTTTACGAGTGACTGCCCTTAAGCAAGCCCGATTTCTATTTGATATAAGGATTAACGGTTATCAAAGCTATATCCGGTGAGGTTGTTACTCTGCCGTTGAAAGAATTATAACCGCTGTTTGAAAGAGTAACGGTATTTTCGCCCTGAACAAGGTCAATGTAAGCAACGGCTGTGAGAAAACTCATTTCGCTGTATGTGTTTACGCACCACAGGTTGTATTCTTTTCCGCCCGCTGTAATTGTAATATATTCCTCAATAAGGTCAACATTATAGTCGTGAACTCCGCCCTCCTCGTTGTTGGAGTATGTGAATGTTACGGCATATCTGCCCGGTTTCGGGGCGTTTACGGTGAATTGCGCGCCGCCGCCCGCGCTTGTTATGCCCGCAAGCCGCTTTATTCCGCCGGTTTCTTTAATTTGTGCCGTGCCGTCAAGGTTGAGGCTGCCGAAGTCAACGGTGTAAAAATCATCGCGATAATCGGCGTTTACGGTTAAAGCGCCGCCGTCGCCCGCAACATAATTGAAGCCTTTTTTGAGGTACAGCGTGTTGTCATCATTGAGCTTATAGTAACCGTCACGGGGAACAATAATAAGATATTCGCCGTACTGTGTTTCATATCGGTTGAATATTTTTGTTTTTTCGGCTTTTTTGACAAGCAGGCTGTCAAGAGTGAAAGTGCCGTCTTTATGCCTGAGCGTTACAGTGTGTTTGCCTGCGTCAAGATTTTTGTTGAAAGTGTATTTACCTGTGTATTCGCTTTTGATTGTGTTTGGCAGTGAGATTTCACATTCTTCGCCGTCAAGCCTGAGCGTTGCCTTGGCGTCTTTTCTGTCGGAAGGGGAGCGCCCGTCATTGCCTTTGCCGTAAATCAGCGACAGTTCATAATCGCCTTTTTCGCTTACCGTGAAATCAAGAGTAACACCGTCGCCGTCTTTCTCAAATCCTCCGCACATACCGTTTGTTTCGCCTGTTGTGCCGTATGCGCTGTCGTATGTATAGGCGTCGCCCGACAGCGTGCCGTGTTCAAATTCAAATCTTTCGGGAAGCGCGGATGTTTCTTCAAAAGGCGTTGAGTCATCCGGTTTTACGGTAATATGATAAACCGCGTTTTTATCGGGAGATTTTATTTTTATTCTGAGTGAATTTGTCGGATTTACCGAATAATCTGCTGTAATCACAGGGGCAAAAACCTCTCCCGTCAACCCCTCATAGGTTACCGCCTCGATTTTCACTCTGAGCTTTACGCTCCCCATAAGTTTTTTCGCGTTTTTAACGGCAAGCTGAAAATCGTAATCGCACCCTCCGCACAGGAATTCCGCGGTTTTGCTTTTTTCATCATAAGAACCGAACGCGTCAAACGCGTTGTAATGGAATTTATCTCTCGCGTATTTAATTGTGTTTTCAAAATCAGAATGCAGAATGTCAATAATTTTTGAGTTTATAAGTCTGCCGTTCATATCACAGTACCACTTGTAAAGCCACCAGTTGCTGTTCGGGCAGTTCGCGTTTGTGACTGTGTCGCAAAGGTTGTCGGCAAGGCGCCAGAAGGCAACATTGCCGTAGGTTCCGGATCGCTCAATGGATTTTATGTAGTGAAGCATATATCCGGGCACACCGCATTCAAACATACAGCCGTATTCGGTAACGATTATCGGCAGTTCACCAATCCCCAAAGCCTTTTCTTCTTTTCTGTATTCGTTAACATGATCCTCCCACCAAACGGCGGATGTATCATACAGCTCATGATAAATCATTATATCCGGCAGACAATCGTTCAACTTGCAGAAATTAAGAAAATGCGTTATTTTTTCAATATTAAAGTCAAAGTAACCGGGACCGCCGATTTTCGCTCCCGGGTCTGTTGATTTTATCAGGTCGTATGTCTTTTTCCACGCATCATAAAATCTCGCCCTTGCCTCACTGTCAAACTCAAGCCGGTTTTCGGAGTTCACCGTGCCGAACCAAACGGCGTTATCACATTCATTATACGGGCAGTAAACAATTTTGCCGGCGTATTCCTTTTGTGAGATTTCCTTAACACAGCGTTCAACCTTCGGCAGAAAATCCGTTTTCACAAAATCCTCACTGTCATAAACGTCGTTTTCGCGCATTTCCTCAATTTTTTTGTGATGGTAATACCATGTGGGATAGCAGTCCTGAAGGTAAACCACAACATAGTCACAGTTGTAAAACTGCTTTGAAACATCATCAGCGTCACCTATAGGGTGCTGAAGTCCGCCGTTTACCTTTTGCGAAAGGCTTGAAATGCTCAGCGTTTTTACCGCCTCGGAGGAGGGAATTTCCTCCTGCGCCAGACCGTAGAGATACCCGCAGGCGCGCGATGAGATTTCGCTTCCCGTGTTTTTCAGGTCAAACTCCGCGGTAGGGGTAAAAAGATAGGGCAGGCCTTGAAAAACAAGACCTAAAACAATAAAAAAAGATTGAATAACAGCTAATACTTTAATCATACAGTCACCCGATTATTTCAGATTTATAACACAGTTTTCAATCGCGGATGTCCGCGAAAGACAACGGCTGTAAGCCGTGCCGCACGCCGGCGCAAAAACAGGCGCTCGGAGTTGTCAACGCGTAAGGCTGTAATTCTCAGCGAATTTTTCATCCCATACTTTTTCAATGCCGGCGCGCCATTCAAGAGCGGCGTCTTTAAGTTCGTTACACAAGCCGGGCAGACTTTCGGCAAGGTTGTTTTTTTCACCGGGGTCGGTGCTTAAATCCGACAGAAAAACAGGTGCGCGCTCCTCTTCGTTTTCGTTGAGTTTGCCGTTTAACACAAGCTTATAATCACCGTATCTTACGGCTGTCTGACCTTCCATCTCCCAAAACAGGTATTTGTGAGTGCAGTCGCTGCCGTTTTCAATCATATCCATAAGGCTTATTTCGTCTGTCGGGTATTCGTCGGGGTTGCCGCCGCAGGCTTCCAGCACGGTGGGAAAAATGTCGGTTGCTATGTGCGGATTGTCAACAACACAGGGCTGTATTCTGCTTTTCCAGCTGAGAATCGCGGGTACCCGTATTCCGCCCTCAAACAGGCTGAATTTATGGCCGGAGAATTTT
>ONON01000002.1 GCA_900319455.1 uncultured Eubacteriales bacterium | reverse complement strand
TGCCGACAAAATGGGTTATTTTAACCGTTCCGTCGCCGCCGCGCATATTCTCTCTGTTTTCGACCGTACAGTCTTTTGATTTAATAACCATATAACCATCTCCGTATTTTTATTGAACGGGGGTTTAAAACTCCCCTCTTTATATTGAACTTATAATATCACACGCAGGCAGGTTTTTCAACGGGGAAAGTTGTGCGGTCAAAATTATTGAACCTCGGTACGGAATATGATATAATAATGAAAAATAAAAGTGGAGGAAGTTTTAATATGAGTGAAATAGTATCTTTTTTTGACGGCATTCTTGATGTTGTCACTTCATTTTTTGTAAGCATTCTGTTTTTCTTTTTTAACTGAAAATCAAAAGTGCAGGTTGGCGGAGTAACAAAGCTCCGCCGACGATTTTTTAATGTGTTTTGTCTCAGCGTTTATTCAGCGGAGTTTTTTTCAAGCTGACTGTCGAGTTCCGGTTCGCCGCAGGGGACGCCCTCGTTGTGCATCGCCTCATTGAGCCACGCGGGGTTGCCTTCATCCGCGCCGACGGGAATGTTCATACGGTTTGTAATATATTTTCCGTTTTTGTCGAAAACAAGTTCACACCAGCCGTATTTTCCGCTTTCTCCGCCGATAAACAGCACCGATTTACCGTTTTCACGGTTTATCTCAAACCTGAAATATTTTTGTTGTTCAACGGTGTCTGTGATGTCATCGCCGTTTAGTGAAAAATAAATTCTTCCGTTCTTTTCATTAAAAAAACTTTCTTCATCGTCTGATTTTTTAATGCTTATCTGTGTAAAATTCTCTCCGATTGAAAGCTCGCCTTTTGTTCCGTCTGAAAATGAGAAAATGATTTTTTCTCTGATGGTCTGACCGACACTCTGAGCGAATGTTCTCACCTGAGGAACGCAGAAAACACCGGCGATAATGAATACTATTGCCGCGGCAACGGCGAACGGTCTGAATTTTTGTTTTTTATGCCTGTCTTTCTCGGCAAGGTTTTTCTCAACCGCCTCGCGAATACGATAAAAATCCTCTTCCTTGAGTTTGACTTTTTTTATTTCTTCATTATAATTATTCTTCATTTTCGTTCTCCTCCAGCAGTTCTTTAAGCATTAATTTGGCCCTTGTAAGCCGCATTGAAACGCAGGATTGCGTCAAATTTAAAATCTTTGCTGTTTCTTTAACAGTCAGCTCCTCATAATAACGCAGATGAATAACCGTCCGGTATTCCGGCGGCAGATTGTTAAGGGCGCAGGCAAGTTCGGTATTCTCAAAACAGTCCGCCGAAGCTTCCCCGGGTTCGGGCAGAACTTCAAAAGGCGTTTCTTTGCGGTTCACTCCCGATTTCAGATAATCCCTGCAGAGATTGGCAGTCATTTTGAGAATATAGCTTTTCTCTTTTCCTTTTGTAACAGAGTATTTGTTTTTCAATAGTTTCAGAAACAGGTCTTGAACAACATCCTGCGCGTCACTGTATGATTTCAGATAAGAATAAGCAAACCTGAAAACATCCTGCGCGTAATTGTCATAAACGCGAAGAACAAAATCTTTATCCAATAACACATCCCCTTTGCGGTGTATTTGAGATCTCACTTATAAGACGATTAAGAAAAAGTTTTTTACACATTCACTTTGTAAAGCACTTAAAAATGTTTATATTGCCGTACGGTTTTCTCCGTAACGGATAAAACGCGGTAATAATAAAAAACGGCGAGATGAGAGCATCCCGCCGGAATATTGTTCTTGAATATGAGCGGCAATTATAATCCGCCGTTTTTTTTCATATTTACCAGCTCGTCTGTAAGCGCCGTGTCTATTCGCTTGGAGACAACATAAGTTTTAAGAGAGCCGTCGGTGTTTAATTTGCCGAAAGCGCCGTAAGTAGATGTTACAACCGTTTTACCGTCGGGTAAAACAACATTGCCGCAGTAGCCTACATCGGAATTTGCGCAGGTCTGCGGTTTTGTCTGACCGGGCAGATATGTGTGGGCGATTTTTATTCTGTACTGCCCTTCTCCGCCGTTTTTAAGGTCATCATAAGTGCCCACCCAGGCAATCCAGCCTTCGGAATACCAGCCCCTGCCCTCACGCTCACTGTACTGTTTAACTTTTTGCGGGTCGCGTTCTATTGAGCGGAAGGTGATAAACAGCCTGCCGTCGGCAAGATACTCCGCTTTGTGGCGTTCGCCGTTGAGCGCGTTCGGCGCAAAGACAGGCTCCGACCAGGTTTTGCCTTCATCTTTTGAAAACGAAATAAGCGAATTGCATTTTTTGGAGTTGCTCCTTGTAATAATGCAAAGCTCATCTCCGCTGCCGCCGTCGGAGCGTATGCACTCCACCTCGCACATATTTGAGGCTTTCTCAATCTCTCTGTGTTGGGCAAAATACGGCTCAGGTGTGCTCCAACAGGGTTTGCCGTTCTCAAAAGTAAGGATTGTTTTATAATTGACAAAACCGGGATCCCCGTGAAAAAACGCCATCCATTTGTCAACAAATCTTCCGTTTTCTTTAAGCTGTGTAAGCGATGCCATCGCGACAACGCAAAGCAGTTTCTCGCCGTTAAGATGAGTATGGCAAAGTTCAAACTCGGTCCAGGTTCTGCCTTCGTCATCGGATATTGAATAGTTAAATCCGCCGGGTGTCGGCAGGTCGCCCCACTTTGGATTGCCCGAAACAAGAACAAGCTTGTCGGGTGTTTTCCCGTCGGTAAAAGCAAGGCGGTAAACGGTCGGAGTTTCAAGCGAATTCTTCCACGATTCCGGCATTATTTCATCCGCGTTTCGGTATGACACACCGCCGTCGGCACTTATTCTCGCCCTTATTGCCCCTTTGCCGTGAGACGATGGAAAAACGGTGAGAATTTCGCCGTTTTTAAGCAGGACCGAATCCGGGTGACCGAGATAATTCAACTGATCATCTATGGTTGTAAGTTCATAAAGAGAAGCGTATTTTTCATCAATCCCGTCGGGCTTGACACTCAAATCAAGCTGTTCAACCGAATAACCGCCCGCAGGGAAATCATTATTGAAATCAATCATTTAGCCTTAACCCTGAATATTTTTACACCGTGAGCGGGAACGCTCGCTATTATGTGGCTGCGGAAAACCTCGGTTGTTTTATCCCAGAGTTCCGTTGCCTCGTATTCATCAACAATGGGCAGAGTTACAAAAGTTCTGCACGCAATGTCTTTAAGACTGTGTGACATTTCAACCGGTGATGAGCCCTTGTTGAAGAAGCATACGGCAACCTCGTTGTTTTCAAGAGGTTTCACGAGAATGTCACGCACACCGTTTGACTTTATTCTGCGGCACTGCATTCCGAGCGGATCCTGATCAACGGCTATTACATCTTTATTTGAAAGAATTCTGTATGTAGGCTCTTCATAATCGGGAGTACCGTCAGCCTTGACATATTTGCGTATATCGTCGCCGAGAATAAGCGGAGCCGCCATCATGCACCAGAGAGTAAAATGGCTCTTGTTCTCTTCAAACGAAAGATTGCCGTTGCCGACTTCCAGCATATCCGGGTCATTCCAAGCTCCGGGTGAAGCGTGCTTGTAAAGGTTGACATTGAACTCATATATCATCAGAACAGACGCCCAGAAAGGTTTAATATCGGGCGTGGTGCGCCACAGATTGCCGGCGTGAGAGCCCCAGTTCCACGGGAAATTAAGCCCCCATTCGCATATTGAGAAAACAATCGGCTTTTCGGCAACACCGTTCTTCCGGGCATATTCCGCCGTCGCTTTTTTAAGCTCCTCACCCATTTTTGTGTATTGCTTTGCCGCGCTGTCTTGCCTTGAGCCTATGGGATTATATATTTTTATTGTGTTTTTGCCCTCTTTAAGGTTTATTTTCACCTGATGCCTGCCCTCGGAAGACGGCGCTTTTGTGGCGGGAACGGTGGTTGAGTAAACATCACTGCCGTTTACAAGAATCTCGGCGTATTTATTGCTGTTGCTTTTTTTTCGTATGCAAAGCGTTAAAACATACTCGCCGCTTTCGGGTACCTCCACATCAACAAACTCGGCGCTGCCGGCGTTGCCCGAAAGGCCGTCAATATACCTTCCGCCGGGCAGCTTCGGGTCATCAACGATTTTTGCCGCACCCGAAAGAAAAGCAAGATCAGCCGCGTATATTTTTTCATCCTGCGAACCTCTTTTGCTTATTGTAATTGCTTCAACGCAGGGCGCGCGCATCGGAATGGGAACATTGTGGCAGAAATCATATTTAAAGTATTCTATCCCCCACTTTGCGAAAGTTTTTGCGTCAACGGCTTCATTGCCGAGGCTTGCGGGCAAATCCTCACAGGTAAGAGTGCCGTTTGAGGAATAAATGCCGAGTTTCAGCCCGAGTTCATTGACTTTTTCGGCAAGGCTTTTTATTCCCGAAGGGAAGGTAACCAAATCGCCCTGCAGTTCGCCGTTTTCATCTCTCATTGAAGACTGCCAGCAATCATCAATATTGACATATTGGTAGCCGCACTCGGCAAGGCCGCTGTTTTTGAGAGCTTTCGCGGTCTCAAGAATAATGTTTTCATTAATCTTATTGCGAAAAAGGTTCCAGCTTGACCAGCCCATAGGAGGTGTCAGCGCCGCCGAGTTTGAGTATTTTTCGCTGACATCAACAGAGAGTTTAACCGCGTTTTGCGCTCGCTTGGCGGCAGCCGCGGGGTTTATTTTTTTCCCTTTCAGGAAAGATGCTGCGGCACCTGCCGCAAGACTTAACGGAATAAGTTTTGCCATATATATTTTCCTTTCACTTTTCTGCCGGCCTCAGTTCCGGGATAATGTATCTGCACCCCTGCGAATCGGCATCGGCGGGAACAGAACTTTCATCAATCACACCTGTATTATAAACCGTAACGGTTTTGAGCTGATAAAGCGGAAGTTCGGCAGCCGCGCTCATAACGGCGTTGAGCATTGATGATGTAAGCGAACATCTTTCGGAATAATCGGTGCTTGTTCTTATCTCTTCAAGAAGAGAGTCGAGCACAGGGTCGGTAACACGCGAATAATTGAGCCTGCCCCCGGTATGATAATATTCATATTTATCGCAGGTAATGCCGTCATAAACCGGTCCGCACCACATATCGGCGGAACGCTTTTTAAGCGAGTCGGAATATTCTTTTTCATCTGCAAATTTCAGCTTCAGCTCAATGCCTTCGGATTTAAGCGCGGCAACAAATGTGTTTGCTGCCTTTGAAAGAACATCTTTGCCGTCTGACAAACAGCACATTATGTAACTGACGGCATTCCCTTCGGAGTCAAGAAGCTTTTCTCCGGATTTTTTGCACCCGTTCTGTTCAAAGAACGCACGCGCCTGCTTGCTTCCCACAGGGTAGAAAGGCTCTTTGATATCGGAGGGATATTCGCCGAAGCGGGCGCTCAGCGGTCTGTAAAGCGCGGTAAAGCACCCGTCATATTCTGTTTTAAGCTCACCCGTCCAGTTGGAAAGGCTCATAACGCCTTTTCGCATATTTTCGTCAACTTTTTCGCAGTTGAAAACAACAGATGTGTAATAAGGCGCGTCTGTTACGGCGGTGCGCAGCCCCGGAACCGACAGGGCGTTAAGTGTTCCGGCATCGGCAGCCGTTTCACAAATATCCACCGTGCCGTTGACCGCAGCTTTTACGCAGTCAAGTTTTTTTGCCGACAAATCTATAAACCTCAAAGCATCAAAGCCGGGTTTTCCGTTGTGGTAATTCTCATTAACCTCCATAGTCAGTTCGCCGGAATTGCTGTTGTATGATTTATATTTATATGGACCGGACCCTACCGGTATTTCGGCGTTTTCTTTAATAATTCCCGCTTTGCCTTTTACATAGCCCGCTCCGTAAGCCGCTTTTGAAACAATAAGAGGATTAATCTGCGAAACCGCGTTTATATTGACGGAGTTGAATGTAACCGTACACTCCCTGTCATTAATCTTTTTTATACCGGATATTTCGGAAACGGATATTCCGTCGGAATAGTTCTTTTTTATATAGTCTTTGATTTTTTTCTCACGCTCCGCTTTGTCCTCTGTTTGCTCCTCTATTTCGGCAAGCTTTTTCTCATAGTTTTTATCATCGTAATAAAAGGCTTTCAAGCCCTGAATATCATTAAGATACCAGTCGCCGAACCTGCCGTCATAAGTGGCGTCGGCAAGAACATAATAATAAAAAATCACATCGTCTATAGTGGCGTAAGTGCCGTCGGAAAACATAATACCGTCATCAATGCTGACAGTGTATTTGACCTTTCCGCCGTCGAGGAACTCATAAGTTATGCTGCCGCAAAGGTTTTCAAAGCGGTTTTCATCACCCCGGCGCTGAACGGTCTCAAACATCTGTGTCATTATGGCTGAATCAATTTCCTCTCCCTCAAAAAACGGGTTAAAGCCGCCGTTTATTTTGTTTACACCTATATTTAATACAGCCGATTTGCCGCTTTTAACCGTGAACGGCAATGAACAGGACGGCAGCAGTATGCAGATAATAAGCACAAGCGCAAGAAGAGCGGGTTTAATATTTTTCATAAACATACCTCGAAAAAACTGTGGTAATATTTTAGCACAACAAAGCCGTATTTACAACAAAATAAGGAATAATCCGAAAAAAATAATAAAAATATTGATTTAAGAGAAAATTTATAATATAATTATAATAGTTTTGTATAAAATCAATATTTATAATTAATTCACAGTTATTTAAAAATTCGGTGCTAAAATTAAATTGTTATATCAAATTGTTAAAACATGAGTTTAAGGAACAAAAACGGAGGACAGAAAATGAAAAAAAATCTTAAAAGGCTTTTATGCGTTGCGCTTTGCCTGATTATCTCGCTTTGCGCGGCTCCGTCGGTATTCGGTTCATTTAACGATGACCCCGAACCTTCGGTTGTTTATTCCGCACATTCGGGTCGGCTCGCGTCAGGCCCCTCAACCGATGATGCAACAACCTACACTCACGACGCCCGCTTTGCAACGGGTTATGACATTATTGATGTTATTGATGTTTCATACCATAACGGAATAATTGACTGGGGCAAGGTTTACGCGTCAGGCATTCATGAGGTTATGATAAGAGTAGGCTACAGAGGTTATTCCGAAGGTCTTGTTCAGGTTGACCCTGAATTTGTTTCAAATGTTAAGGGTGCCTACAATGCCGGGCTTAAAATAGGTCTGTATTTTTTCAGTCAGGCAATCAGTAACAATGAGGCTGAGCAGGAGGCTGCTTTTGTTATTGAACAGGTGCTGCTCAATGACCTTTCCAATTATATAACTCTGCCTGTGGCCTTTGATTTTGAGTATGCACAGAACTCATCCGGCATGGAAATAGGCAGGCTCTATAACGCCGTTCTCACAAAGGGCGAGGCAACCGCCATCAACAACGCGTTCTGCGCTAAAATCGCGGCTCAAGGCTTTACCCCGCTTATTTACACAAACAAAAATATGCTTTCAAAGCACCTTTACCCCAACGCTCTCGCTTATGACATCTGGCTCGCCACATGGGCGTCAGCCGCCAATTATGACGGCAAGTATGTTATGTGGCAGTACACTAACAAGGGCGTTGTAAACGGAATAACCGGCACTGTCGATAAATCATTCCGTTATGTTCCAAACGGTTCATCGAACCCCTCCAACCCCGGAACGGATCCCGGCACAAACCCCGGCGGCGGAGATACGCCCAACCCGCCTGTTATTCCCCCGCAGGACACAGGCGTTACAATATCCGACAAAAGCGGTGTAATATATGTAACCGCCCCGAATACCGTTTTAGGCGTAGGCAACACATCGCAATACACGGCAACAATCAACACCGCCAAAATCAACAAGCTTCATTCCGCCAACGAATACGGCACTCCCGTGTGGTCGTCAAACAATTCAGGCGTTGCAACCGTTGACCAGAACGGTCTTGTCAAAGCGGTTTCGGCAGGCAATGTTACAATAAGCGCGACGGTTTATGTTACGGATAAAACAGTCACCCCCGCCGTTAAAATAGCCTACACCGCGAGTGTGCCGCTTGTTGTTTCAACCACCTCGTCTTCCGGCAGTTCCTCATCAGGAACAGGCACGGGCACGGGCACCGGAACCGGTTCAAACACAGGCACAGGCACAGGTACAGGTACAGGTACCGGCACGGGTACGGGTACGGTGATTGACCCCGGCAGCATCGCCGGCTTGGCAGGCAATCTTGATCTTGACAAAATCATCAGTGTTTCAACAAAAGTTCTTGCCTGGATGACGGCGATGGTTGTTTATCTTTTCAAAATCATAGCTGCAATCAGAGGCTGATTTCAATTTAAAATCCCCGTCTTAAAACACGGGGATTTTTGGCGTAAGCAAATAATTTACAATAAGGAAAAATTATGGATTTCTTCTCAATTCTGAAACTTGTGCTCGGCCTTTCATTCTTTTTATTCGGAATGAATGTTATGTCGGCAAACCTTGAAAAGTTAGCCGGCGGCAGGCTTGAAAACTCGCTCAAAAAAATGACGGCAAACCCCATACTCAGTCTGGTGCTGGGAGCCGGCATAACCATAGCGATGCAATCATCCTCGGCAACAACGGTTATGCTTGTGGGCCTTGTAAACTCCGGCATTATGCAGTTTTCGCAAACGCTCTATGTCATTTTCGGCGCCAACATCGGCACTACTCTTACCGCGTGGATTCTCTCGCTCTCCGGTATCAGCAGCAATAATTTCGCCATTCAGATGTTAAAGCCCGAAAATTTCTCACCTGTTCTTGCCATAATCGGTGTTGTTATGCTGATGATGGGCAAGACCGACAAAAAAAAGAGCATAGGCACAATTTTTGCAGGCTTTGCCGTTTTGATGTACGGTATGGAATTTATGAAGGAATCCGTAAGTCCCCTTGCCGAAATGCCCGCTTTTACTGATATGCTGGTTAAATTCAGCAACCCCGTTCTCGGCGTTCTTATAGGCGTTGTTGTTACCGCCGTAATACAGTCATCCGCGGCTTCAATCGGTATTTTGCAGGCTCTCTCGCTCACGGGCAGTATCTCGTGCGGAATAGCCATTCCCATAATTATGGGTCAGAACATAGGCACCTGTGCCACATCACTTCTCTCCTGCATAGGCACAAACGCAAACGCAAAAAGAGTTGCCGCTGTTCACTCCTCAATAAAAGTTATAGGTATGCTGATATGCCTGCCAGTTTATTATTTTGCCGACAAAGCCGCCGGCAGCGTTGTTTCATCCATTACCGCAACGCCCGCGAACATAGCGCTTATTCACACGGTTTTCAATGTGGTTATAACAGTTATACTTATGCCCTGTTCAAAACTGCTTGTTAAGCTGGTGAACAAAATCGTTCGCGAAAAAGCGACTGACAGCGCTGAAAAGAAGCAGGTTTTCAAGCTTGATGAACTGCTGCTTCGCTCACCCTCTGTTGCCGTCAGTGAATGCGACTCCTACACATCCACAATGGCGATTATTGCTCAAGACGCCATACTTGACGCTTTCAGGCTGCTTGAAAACTACACTCAAACGCTCGCGGATGACATTCTGAAAAAAGAGGATGACCTCGATTCTCTTGAGGACAGCCTCGGTTCTTACCTTGTCAAGCTCTCCGCTCAGGCACTTTCGGATGAAGACAGCCGCCGCGTTTCAAAAATGCTTCACGCGATAGGCGATTTTGAGCGTCTGGGCGACCACGCCGTGAACCTGCTGAGAGTTGCCAAAGAAATGTATGACAAAAAAATCACATTTTCAGGCGAGGCAAAAAAGGAACTTGCCGTTTTGCGTGAGGCCTCCGTTGACATACTCAACCTTACCGTTAAATCCTACATTGACAATGATGTTGAGCTTGCCGGCAGGGTTGAGCCGCTTGAACAGGTAATAGACGGCCTTACGGCGCAAATCAGAAACAACCACATCTCACGCCTTCAAAGCGGAAACTGCACAATAGAAATGGGATTTGTTCTTTCAGATACACTTACAAATTATGAAAGAATTTCCGACCACTGCTCGAACATTGCCGTTGCGGTAACCGAGCTGCACAAAGGCAGTTTTGACACGCACCGCTACCTCAACAGCATTAAATACGGCAGCAGTGAATTCACGCATACATTTGATGAATACGAAGCTAAATACTCACTGTAAAAGGGGAAATCAAAATGATTAACACAGCACTTATAGGCACATGGCATGTTCATTTTGACGGTTACGCCCGCGAAGCGGCGGCAAACGGCAACTGCAAATTCACCGCCCTGTGGGATCCTTGCGAAGAAGCGGGAAAAAAGGCGGCTGAAAAATACAACTGCGAGTTTGTAAACGATTACGACACCCTTCTCGCAAGGCGCGATGTTGACGCGGTTATGGTATGCACCTCTACAGATTTGCACAAGGATGTGATTATAAAAGCGGCAAACGCGGGCAAGCATATTTTCACCGAAAAGGTGCTTTGCTTCAATGAGGCAGACGCTCTTGAGGTTGCGCGGGCGGTTAAAAAATCGGGCGTGAAGTTCTGCATTTCATTCCCGTGGAAAAGCAGAAGCGATTTTTTATGGCTTAAAGAAACAGTTGACAGCGGCATTCTCGGCGAAATAACATACTGCCGTATGAGAAACGCCCACAACGGCGCTTCGGCTGACTGGCTGCCCGAAACTTTTTATGATAAAAAGACTTGCGG
>ONON01000147.1 GCA_900319455.1 uncultured Eubacteriales bacterium | reverse complement strand
GCGGGCGATTGATAATCGCCCCTACGGTGAGGTGTCGCAAAATTGCGGTATTTTCGCAGGCGACAGGTTGTCGCCCCTACCGATTATAATTCCGAATTCCAAATTTCTAATTTCTAATTCCTAACTCCTGATTTCTGACTGCAAAAAAACGGCAAATAAACACCGAATAATAAAACAGTAAAGGAGATGGTTGCAGTTAAACAGCTTACCAAAAAAGAAAAACTGTTCGCCGTGTATTACGCCCGAACAAGAGACCCCCGCGCCTCCGCAGCGCTTGCGGGCTTCACACTGCCTCAGCCTTCGGCATACCGCCTTTTGGGCAAAGAGGAAATCAGGGCAAAAATAAAAGAGGAGATCTCGGCGAAAGAATCCTCGCCCGATGAGGCGGCTCAGGGCTACCGCAGACTGGCATTCGGCGGATGCGCCGACGCTGTGAGGCTTATGAAAAACTGGGATTGCCTCACCGGTGATGAAATCGAAAAGCTCGACCTTTTCAATGTTGCCGAAATCAAGCTGCCGAAAAGCGGAGGTATCGAAATCAAGTTTTTTGACCGTTTGAAAGCGCTTGACAGGCTTGAGAACACACAAACCGGCTCCGAAACAGCGGAAGCCTCGCTGCTCAGCGCTCTGTGTGAGGGCGCGAACGCTCTCGGAGGTGAGGAGTTATAAAAAACGGAGGCTTCAGGGCTTTTTCACCCAAACAAATGGCGGTGCTGTGCTGGTGGCACAAAAACAGCCCTTACAGCGGCCGCGACGCGATTATATGCGACGGGGCGGTACGCAGCGGCAAAACCTTTTGCCTGTGCGTTTCATTCTGTATATGGGCAACCGCGCTTAAAAACGGTTCCTCTTTCGCGATATGCGGCAAAACAATCGCTTCGCTCAGGCGCAATATAGTCACACCCATTCTGCCCGTTCTGAGGGAGCTCGGCTTTACCGTGAGCGAAAAGCCTTCACGCAATCTTGTTGAGATAAGCGCGTTCGGCCATAAAAATCGGTTTTACCTTTTCGGGGGCAGAGACGAGAGTTCCGCCTCGCTCATTCAGGGGATGACCCTGAGCGGCGTTCTGCTTGACGAGGTTGCGCTTATGCCGCGCTCTTTTGTTGAACAGGCGATAGCGAGGTGCTCTGTTGAGGGCTCAAAGCTCTGGTTCAGCTGCAACCCCGACCATCCGGCGCACTGGTTTCACTCCGAATGGATAAAAAAGGCGAAAGAGAAAAACTGCCTTTATCTGCACTTTACGATGGATGACAACCCGTCGCTGAGCCCTTCGATTGTCAGCCGCTACAAAAAGCTTTACAGCGGCGCGTTTTATGAGAGGTTTGTGGAGGGAAAGTGGAGCGCCGCGCACGGAGCGGTTTACCCTATGTTTGACCCGGCGTTTCACATAAGGGAGCCGGAGGGGGAAATCACAAGGCGGTTTATCTCATGCGATTACGGCACCGTCAACCCGTCATCCTTCGGGCTGTGGGGCTTTTGCGGCGAAAAGAGGTACAGGCTTCGCGAATACTATTTCGATTCAAAACGGGAAGGGTACTCCCGCACGGATGAGGAGCATTATGCGGCTCTTGAAGCCCTTGCCGGCGGGGAGAATATTGAAGCGGTGATTGTTGACCCGAGCGCGTCAAGCTTTATTGAGTGCATAAGGCGGCACGGTGTGTTCAGGGTTATTCCCGCGGTTAACGATGTGCTGGGCGGCATACGCAAAACGGGCGATATGCTCAAAGACGGCAGGCTTTTTTTCAGCCCGTGCTGTAAGGATATTATTCGCGAATTCGGGCTTTACCGCTGGGACGGCAATTCGGTTAAAGACACCGTTTGCAAGCAGAACGACCACGCTATGGACGATATGCGCTATTTTGTAAACACCGTTACGGATAAGGACGGCGGCTTCTTCGTTTCGGCGGCGGAAAGGAGGTGAGTGTAAAATGCTCAGAAAAAAACAAAAACCGCCTCAGGCGAAAGCCGTCGGAATGTCACCCGCGAAAAGCAGTCTGTTCGGTATTGCGGAGCGGTATGTTCCGTTCAGGAGCGGTCAGATAAAGCTCTACTACGCTATGCGCGAGGCTCTGCCGGTGATTGACGCGGCGGTTTTTAAGCTTGTGAGGCTGACAGGAGGCTTCCGTGTTGAGTGTGAAAACCCGTATTCACAGAAAATGCTCGATTATTTTACGGGCGGCGTGGATGTAGGCGGCAATCAGACCGGGCTGGAGGCGTTCATTTCATCTTATTTTGAACAGCTTCTCACCTGCGGCACGGCGGCGGGCGAAATGCTTGTAAACGCCGCGGGCGTTCCCTGCCGTTTGGCGGTGGCTCCGCTTGAAAACATAGAGCTTGCCCGCTCTGAAGACGGAACGGGGGTTGAAATTCTTTCACTCTCGTCAGGTGTGCCGGAACCCGTCAAACACCCGGAGCTGTGCCTGCTCAGCGTGCTCAATCCCGAACCGGGCAGCCTTTACGGCTCGTCGCTTCTTAAAGGTATGCCGTTTGTCAGCGGGGTTCTGCTTAAAATATTTGAGAGTATAGGCGCGAACTGGGAGCGCGC
>ONON01000021.1 GCA_900319455.1 uncultured Eubacteriales bacterium | reverse complement strand
GCCCTCTTTGCGGTCACTGCCCGCGTTGGATGTCATAATAATGACCGTGTTTTCAAAACTTACCACTCTGCCGTGAGCATCCGATATTTTGCCCTCGTCAAGAATCTGTAGCAGGATGTTCATAACATCGGGGTGTGCCTTTTCTATTTCATCAAACAGAATAACGGAATAAGGTTTGCGCCTGACTTTTTCGGTAAGCTGACCCGCCTCATCATAGCCGACATAGCCGGGGGGTGAGCCGACTATTCTCGAAACGGAGTGCTTCTCCATAAACTCGCTCATATCAAGGCGTATAAGGGTTTCGGGGGTATCAAACAGTTCATTGGCGAGCAGTTTCACAAGCTCGGTTTTGCCCACGCCCGTGGGGCCGACAAATATAAAAGACGAAGGTCTGCGACGGGGGCTTATCTGTACCCTGCCCCTGCGGATGGCGGCGCTGACAAGCTCAACCGCTTCATCCTGACCTATAAGTTTTGCCTTCAAATTGCTTTCAAGGTCTGACAGCCGTCTGAGGTCGCTCTCAATAACCTTTGTTGCCGGGATACCCGTCCAAAGCTGAATAACATTGGCAATGTCATCCTCAAGCACCTGATTGTCCGCGGCGAGTTTTTCGAGTTCGGGCATTTCATTTTCCAGCTTCATTATATCCGCTTTGAGAGTGGCAAGGCGCTCAAAATCCTGCTCGCCCGAATCATCGTTTACAAGGTTCTGCTGTTCATCTTTGAGAGCGGAAAGCCTGCTCTGCGCGGATTCATACTCGCTGATATGCCTGTTGCGAAGATTGGCGCAGGTGCACGCTTCATCAAGAAGGTCTATTGCTTTGTCGGGCAGAAAGCGGTCATTTATATACCGCTCCGACAGAACAACGGTTTTTTCAACAAGGGTATCCGAAATGCGTACTTTATGAAAGCTCTCATAGTAATCCTTAACGCCTATCAGCATCTGCACGGTCTGCTCAATAGAGGGTTCCTCAACCTTCACGGGCTGAAGACGGCGTTCGAGAGCGGCGTCTTTCTCAATATATTTGCGGTATTCCGTGAATGTTGTTGCACCTATAATCTGAATTTCGCCCCTTGACAGCGACGGCTTGAGAATATTGGCGGCGTTCATTGAACCTTCCGCGTCACCGGTACCCACAAGAGAATGCACTTCATCAATAAACAAAATGATATTGCCCTCATTTTTCACTTCATCCACAAGGCCCTTTATACGGCTTTCAAACTGACCTCTGAACTGAGTGCCCGCCACAAGAGCGGTAAGATCGAGAAGGTGAATCTCTTTGTTCGCGAGCTTCGCGGGAACCTCCCCGTTGGCTATGCGAAGGGCAAGCCCTTCGGCTATGGCTGTTTTGCCCACACCCGGCTCGCCTATCAGGCAGGGATTGTTTTTTGTGCGGCGGCAAAGAATCTGAACGGTGCGGTAAATCTCATTTTCTCTGCCGATAATTCTGTCAATTTTTCCGTCGCGGGCCTTTGCGGTAAGATCGGTGCAGTACTGGCTCAGGAATTTGCGCTGTTTGCCCTCCTGTTTTTCAGCGTGTTTAACCGGGCGTTTTCTGCGCTTCTCGGCAGAATCCGCGGTGGCGTCATCCTGATTGCCGTTCATTGCGGCAAAATTCTGCAAAAACGGCATTGTTCCGGCTCCGCCGGGCATAAACCCACCCTCTTCGCCGAACATCTGCTCAAACTGCTCGCTTACCTCATCTATCTCGTCCTCTGAAATGCCCATAGTCTCCATAATCTGCTTGACCGGACCTATGTTCATCTCAAGGGCGCATTTGATGCAAAGCCCTTCCTGGGTGGTTTTGTCACCGTCAACTTTGGTGACAAAAAACATCGCGGGCCTTTTTTTGCACCGTGAACATAATACCTGTTTCATAAAAGCTCCTTAATCTTTAGAAAATCTTTCTTTAACCTGTTTTGTAATTGCGGGCAAATAGCTGATAAAAGCGATTACCGTGCAAAGCGCGCTTATGCACACAAGAATCATCGCCACCGCTTCGGGCATAATCTGAGCGAACGCGCCGACTTCGGGCCCGATAAAAAGAATTGCTATCATTACAAGATAAAACACGAATGTCGCGACCTTGCCCCAGATTTCAGCGGCACCGGGTCTTATGCCGAAAGCCATCATCAAAGCGCCGCCCACAACGAATATCAGTTCTTTGACAATAAACACAATAAACACATAGCCTGCCGCGCGGATAACCGGGCTTTGCGCTCTTCTGAAAAGAATTATCATCATAACAGCAATTGTGAGCATTGTGATTTTGTCCGCCACGGGGTCAAGCACTTTGCCCAAAGCGCTTACCTGGTTGAAACGGCGGGCGATTTTGCCGTCAAAGAAATCCGTAAGACCGGACGCTATAAGAATTGAAATGGCAAGAATTTTGTCACCCTTCATAAAGAAATAAGCGAAAACGGGCACAAGAATAATTCTGATAACCGACAAAAGATTCGGCACCGTCATACAGCCTTCAAAAAGCTTACCCGCAAGATGTTCTTCTTTTTTCATAATTTTAAACCTCCGTTTAAAGAATTATTTACCGTTTATTATTGAAGCGACCGCGGCCGCGATATAAGAGCCTTCAACCGCGTTTGCGAAAGCAGTGCCCTCGCACGCAGATGCGATAAGAAGCGAAACAGCCGTAAAGCAGAACACAATGAAAATGCCCTTCACAGCGCCGAGTATCAGCCCGGCCGTTTTGTTGACCTCTTTTAAAACCGGGAGTTTGACAAGGGCGCAAACGGGAACCGTCAGCAGCCTGAGAACCGCGTAAACGATTATTGCGCCCGCGACAAAAAGAGCAAACTCTATTGCGGGAATAACTATCGGCTTTTCAATCAATGAAACAAATTTCCGCGCGGATTCAGCCGCCGTGCCCTGCCCGACAACATCGCGCAGCGCCGCTTCGAGATTGACACCTGCCTTTTGTGCCATACTGACAACCGGCTCGGGAAGAGAAACCGTCAGCGGGGTGCGACCGGAAGAAGACAGCTCTTCGATTTTTTCCGCCGATTTTGAAATGAGAATCTTTTTGACATAATTTTCATATATTCCGCCCGATATGCGCGGCGCGTATATTTTTGCCGCAATAAAAGCTATCACCGCAGACACGGCGGATGTTGCCGTTTCAACAAGCCCTTTCGCGAGCCCTGTCAGCGTACAGGCAACAAACAAAACCGCGAGAATTATATCAAAAAGGTGGTTCACAATGTCAAAGTGCATATCCGCCCCCTGTCAATACTTTTTGATTATGTTTTCTTCAAGGGAGAAAAAGCTGCCGGATGAGTATATAACCTTTTCGGGAACGCTGTCAAATGTTTTTGTTTGCGTTACCTGCCCGTTTTTGTTGAGTTTTGTCGCGTTTTTGCCGCAAACAACCGCCGTGACGGTTCCATCGCAACGCACATAATCCGCTTCACCGGAAATTGTTGTTTCGGCGGTTTTAACTCCCGACGCGGAATAACGGAATATTCTTGTTTGCGCGCCGCCGAATTCCCTCATTGCCAAAACCGTGTTGCCCTTCTCGTCAAACGAGACGGAATTCAGCTGATTTTCACTGTATTCAAGCCCGTCAACGCGCTGCATTTTTTTATTGTAAATTACGAACTGATTGTCGCCTGTTACAACGGTTCTGCCCGTTTTTGTAACACAGACCCGAAGCATCATCGAATCATCATATTTTATTTCGGATAACGGTTTGGTATCGTCAATATCAAAAACCACAAGCCTGCTGTAAACAACGGCGTTATTTACCCCGGACGCAACCACGGCAATCCGTTTGCCGTTCATCGAAAAGCAGGCATCCAGTATCCTTTCGCCGGCGCATTTCCATTCAAAAACGGCATTGCCCGATGGTGAATAAACCGTGATTTTGCTTTGAGCATCGCTTTCGCCGCCTGTTACAACAGCAAAATTCCCGTTTGGGGCAAGGCAGGCTGTATAAATTTTTTCTCCAGCCGATATTTCGGTAAGTTTTTCGGTTTTGCTGAGAAGAACAACATTGCCTTTGGCGGTGTCATACGCAAGGATTCTGCCGTTGCAGACGGCTGTTCTCGAATCGGAGGCGTTAAACTGTATCCTGCCCATTGTTCTTGCGTGCTGAGTGACAAGCTGAGCTTCATCGTTGCTCAAAATCAGTATTTCACCGCCGACGGGTTTTATCTCTTTTATGCCGAGGATGTCAACAGTCAGCGGCCAGCCGCCGTTTGACGATGACATAAATGTTTTGCGAAACGCATCCGTAATATTTGAAACAGCGACATTGCCCACTGTTTTGGCGGCAATGTAAGCCGCCGAAAGCACAAGCACCAATCCCGCCGCGGCGACCAAAATGTGCCTGAGTTTTTTTGCCCGGTTTTTTTTTCGCGGTTCTTTGTTATTGCCAAACCGGAGCTTTTTAATTTTTATTTTCAACGGATGTCACCTCCGTAATTGACTTTGTTAAGATACAGCCCGCACGGCGCGGCGGTGGGGCCTGCCTTTGAGCGGTCTTTCGACTCTATGATTGCGGGAATCTGTTCTTCTTGAATTTTCCCCTGCGAAACCGCGATAAGGGTACCTGTGATTATCCGCACCATATTGTAAAGAAAACCGTTCGCTTCTATTTTGAAAATCACTTCTTCCCCCTGCCTGAACACCTGTGATTGAATTACGGTGCGCACCGTGTCCTCAACACTGCTGCCCGCTGAGCAGAACGCCGAAAAATCGTGCCTGCCGAGAAAATGCTTTGCGCATTTATCAAGCAGATTTTCATTTAACGGGTATTTATATTGCAGAACAAGGCCGTTGAGAAACGGAGAAGGAACAGGTGAGTTGAGTATTCTGTAAATGTACTCTTTTGAAACACAGTCATACCTCGCGTGAAACCCATAAGGCACTTCTTTACAGTTTTTTACGGCTATATCATCAGGTAAAACCGCGTTAAGGGCAGTTACGAGTTTTTCACATTCCAGCGCGGTATGCGTTCTGATATTGCAGCAGAACATATTGGCGTGAACGCCCGCGTCGGTGCGCGAACAGCCCGTAACACCGTCTCGCGTACCGGTAATCCGCTCCCACGCGTTTTGAAAGGTTTGCTGAACCGTGGGCGCGTTCTCCTGCACCTGCCAGCCGTGGTACGCTTTGCCGTTATAGGCAAGCTCCAAAAGCAGATTGCGCACGGTTCCTCCCCCCTTTCACTAAATAACCGCTTTGAAAAAATGATTTAAAACAAGAACACCCGCAAGAAGCGCTGCCGCAAAAGCGGCGGCTGTGTAATCGCGCGGTTTAAGTTTCATCTGCTTCATTCTCGTTCTGCCTTCGCCGCCCGTATAACAGCGGCAGGTCATCGCGAAGGCAAGCTCATACGCTCTGCGAAACGATGAAACCATAAGCGGAACAAAAACCGGAACAAGCGCTTTTGACCTTGCTATCAGCCCGCCTGTTTCAAGCTCGGCCCCCCGCGCTTTTTGCGCGTTCATTATGCGCTGTGTTTCTTCAATCAAAGTGGGAATAAATCTCAGCGCGAGCGTCATCATCATAGCAAGAGTGTGAACCTTGATATGAAAAACCGAAAGAGGCGACAAAAGCCTCTCAATGGCGTCGGTCAGCATTGTGGGAGTTGTGGTGTAAGTAAGAAGCGAGCTTATTACAACAAGAACAAGAATACGCACAGCCATAAATATCGCGGTGTTTACGCCCTTTTCGGTGAGTTTTATTGAGTGCCACTCAAAATATGTTCTGCCTCCGGTTGTGTAAAAGATATTCAGCAAGGCAGTGAAAAGAATTATTATAACAAGGGGTTTTATGCTTTTGAGTATCATTTTAAGCGGAATTCTTGAAATCAGAACGGCAAAAACGGTGAACGCCGCCATAAGCGCCAGCGAGAAAAAACTCTTGCAGAGAAAAACGAAAACAAGCAGAGCGAAAATAAGAACAAATTTCATTCTCGCATCCATTTTATGCAAAAAAGAATTGCCGGTATAATACTGCCCTATTGAAATATCGCTTATCATTTTTTCACGCCTCCCTTCGCAAATTCACGAAAAGCGGCGACTGCTTCATCAACGGTAAACACATCTTCCGGCACATTAAAGCCTCTGTTTTTGAGCATAAGAAATATTTTTGTTATCTCGGGAACATTAAGCCCCATAGCGCGCAGCTCCTCATCACGCGAATAGACCTCTTTCGGCGTGCCGAGCATAGCTATCTCCGCTTTGTTGAGAACGCAGACTCTGTCGGCAACGCTTGCGATGTCTTCCATACTGTGTGAAACGATAATTACCGTGCATCCCGTGGCGGTGCGGTAATTCTTTATCATATTAATCAAATCTCTTCTGCCCGCCGGGTCAAGACCCGCGGCGGGTTCATCAAGAACAAGCACCTGCGGCTCCATTGACATTACGCCAGCAATGGCCGCCCTGCGCTTTTCACCGCCGGATAAATCAAACGGTGATTTTTCAAGATTTTCCTTTTTTACGCCGGCCATCTCAGCGGCCGTTAAAACTCTTCTTTCGATTTCTTCACGGGGCAGCTTCATATTTGAAGGCCCGAAAGCTATATCTTTATATACTGTTTCTTCAAACAGCTGATACTCGGGATATTGAAAACACAAACCGACTTTGAAGCGCGACTGACGCAATGTTTGTTTATTTTCAAAAATATTCACGCCGTCAACAATAACCTCACCTTTATCGGGTTTTAAAAGGCCGTTGAAATGGGCGATAAGCGTGCTTTTGCCCGAGCCCGTGTGGCCGATAATGCCAAGCGTTTCGCCCTTCTCCACACACAGGTTTATATTGTTGACAGCGGCCACCTGATTTTCGGTGCCTTTCAGATAATAATGAGTAAGATTTTTAACCTCAACAGCAGGTGTCATCGCGCGGCATCTCCGTATGTATTTATTATTTCATCAACCGCTTCCTCTGCGGTAAGAACAGTCTTTTTTATTCCGAGGCGTGAACAGAACTCTGTTGACTGCGGCACATCAAGGCCGCAGCTTTTAACGGCGGCTGTGTTTGAAAACACCTCCCGCGGTGTTCCGTCAAGCGCAATTGAGCCTTTATTCATAACAACAACCCTGTCAGCCTTCACGGCCTCATCCATAAAATGGGTGACCATAATAACCGTTATTCCGTATTCGCGGTTGAGTTTGCGAACGGTTGAGAGAACATCCGCTCTGCCTACGGGGTCGAGCATTGCGGTGGGTTCATCAAGAACTATTACATCCGTACGCATTGCGAGAACGCCGGCTATCGCCACCCTCTGCTTCTGACCGCCTGAAAGGTTGTGCGGCTGTTTGAGCCGGAAATCATACATATTCACGGCTTTTAATGATTCGTCAACTCTCCGCCTGATTTCAGAAGGCTCAACGCCGAGGTTTTCCGGGCCGAAGGCGACATCGTCCTCAACTATGGTGGCGACTATCTGATTGTCGGGATTTTGAAAAACCATACCGACCTTACGGCGTATAAGATCGCCTTTTTCTTCATCCGAGGTGTTCATGCCCTCAACCGTAACCTCGCCGTGCGTCGGGTAAAGAATGGCGTTGCACATTTTGGCAAGGGTGCTTTTGCCCGAACCGTTATGGCCGAGCACCGCTACAAACTCGCCGCTGTAAACCGCGAGATTGATATTGTTAAGCGCGGGAGGCAGCTGAGAACCGCTCTCGCCGTCTTCATAGCTGTATGTTACATTTTTAAATTCAATAAGTTTTTCGCTCATATAAAACCTGTAAATATAAAACCTGTAAAGAAAATATTTTATTCCGCAATCCAGAAAGCGCTCGCCCCGCAAGGTAAAACTCTGCCCGGTTTTGAGGAGACCGGAATGCCTATTTCATCACTGATTGTTTTTCCGCCGAGCCTGCGGCCCGCTGTTTCGGAGAGAATATACTGCATAACCGAGGGCGACAGACCCGTTGTGTATGAGTTGATTAGCATCATAACCGCGTTTTCACTCAAAAGGTGTGTGCAGTTTTCAACAAAAGAGTAAATCTCGTTTTCAAGCTTCCAGACCTCACCGCCCGGGCCTCTGCCGTAAGAAGGCGGATCCATAATAATTATGTCATAGGTGTTGCCTCTGCGTATTTCACGCGCAACGAATTTTATGCAGTCATCAACAAGCCATCTTACCGGTTTGTCGGCAACGCCGGACAGCGCGGCGTTTTCTTTTGCCCACGCCGTCATTCCTTTTGAAGCGTCAACATGCGTTACGCTTGCCCCCGCTTTTAACGCGGCAACGGTTGCTCCGCCGGTGTAAGCGAACAAATTAAGCACTTTAAGGGGTCTGCCGGCTTTTTTAATGACATCGGCCAGGTATTCCCAGTTGACAGCCTGCTCGGGGAAAAGCCCGGTGTGCTTGAAGCCCATTGTTTTGATATTGAATTTAAGCTCATTAAAACCGACCTGCCAGACATCCGGCATTTTTTTATTGACCGTCCAGCTTCCGCCGCCTGTTGATGAGCGGTTATAGACGGCGTGCGCGTTATTCCATAGCCTGTCGGTTTTCGGGGTTTTCCAGATAACCTGAGGGTCGGGGCGCACAAGAATAATATCTTTCCAGCGTTCGAGCCTTTCGCCGTCTGAACAGTCAATCAGCTCATAATCTTTCCAGCTTTGCGCAATTCTCATAATTACACTCCGAATTTCTGCTGACCGGGCATCGGTATTCCGAGATGGTTATATGCCGCGGGAGTGACAATTCTGCCGCGCGGCGTTCTGCTTAAGAAACCGAGCTGCATAAGGTAAGGCTCATAAACATCCTCGATTGTCACCGATTCCTCACCTATTACGGCGGCAAGCGTTTCAAGCCCAACGGGGCCGCCGTTGTAGTTTTTAATCATGGTTGTAAGTATAAGGCGGTCGATATTGTCAAGCCCAAGCGGGTCTATTTCCATTTTTTCAAGAGCCATTGATGCCGCCTCTTTTGTTATTATTCCGTCACATTTAACTTCCGCGAAATCGCGGGCTCTGCGCAAAAGACGGTTCGCTATTCTGGGAGTTCCTCTTGAACGCGAAGCGATTTCGAGCGCGCCATCTTCATCTATTTTAACTCCGAGAATACCGGCCGAACGGTTGACAATCATTTTAAGCTCCTGTGCCGAATACATCTCAAGCCTTAAAATAACGCCGAAACGGTCGCGAAGGGGTGAACTGAGCTGACCCGCCCTTGTTGTTGCCCCGACGAGTGTAAAACGGTTTAAATCCAGCCTTATTGAACGGGCCGAAGGACCTTTGCCGATGATTATATCAATAACTCCGTCTTCCATCGCGGGGTAAAGAACTTCCTCAATAGCCCTTGAAAGGCGGTGTATTTCATCAATAAACAGCACATCACCCTGCTCAAGGTTTGTAAGAAGCGCCGCAAGGTCGCCCGGTTTTTCAATGGCGGGGCCGCTTGTAACCCTGAAATTGACGCCCATTTCGTTTGCGATTATGCCCGCGAGCGTGGTTTTGCCGAG
>ONON01000167.1 GCA_900319455.1 uncultured Eubacteriales bacterium | reverse complement strand
GAGTTCAAGGGTGAAGTGCGTTTTCGCGTCATCAATCGGGAAGAATATGTCGCGAAGGAAAGGCACATATATCGGTAACAGTGTAAGACCCGCCGTTACTATAAACGCCCCTACAAGCCACCAGTTGAAATTTTTGAACATACTCTTTGAGAAAAGCGAGCCCTGGCGTGAACGCATATTTACGGCGCAGAAGAGTTCGCCGAAGTTTACGGCAAGGAAAGCCATAGCGACCGCATTGAGACACATATTGTTCGCGGCGTCGGTCGCGCCCCAGATAGCCGAAAGTTTCGCGCCGGGATTGGCATAGAAAAATCCGATAACATAAGCGGCGATTTCAACAATCGCGAGATATATTCCCTGCCATACCATATCAAGACCTGCTCCGTGCGAGAATATGCCGTCTGTTGTGGCGCGCGGTTTGCGGCGCATAAGGTTGCCTTCGGCTTTTTCCATACCGAGGGCAAGGCCGGGAAGGGAGTCTGTAACCATATTGACCCAAAGAAGGTGTATGGGGCCGAGAATTGTGAAATTGAGGATTGTGGAGAAGAACATAATGAGCACTTCGCTCATATTTGTTGAAAGCTGGAACTGCAAAACTTTGCAGACATTGTCATAAATCTTTCTGCCTTCTTCAACAGCGTTTACAATGGTGGCAAAGTTGTCGTCCGCGAGGACCATATCGGAAACGCCTTTTGTAACATCGGTGCCTGTTATGCCCATACCGATGCCTATATCGGCGGCTTTGATTGAGGGCGCGTCATTTACGCCGTCGCCGGTCATCGCCGTAACCATTCCGCGGGCTTTCCACGCTTTGACAATTCTTGTTTTATGTTCGGGCTGAACACGGGCATACACCGAAAATCTTGTAACTTCCTCAACAAGCTCCTCATCCGTGAACTTGTCGAGATCCGCGCCGAGAACAGCCTCGCTCGCATCGGTTATTATGCCGAGCTCTTTGCCGATCGCAACCGCTGTGTCTCTGTGGTCGCCCGTAATCATAACGGGGCGTATTCCCGCCTCACGGCACTCATCTATAGCCGCTTTAACCTCCGGCCTTACAGGGTCAATCATACCGGTAAGGCCTATGAAAACAAGGTTTTCCTCAAGCGCTTCGGGCTCAAAGGAGGAAGGAACGCTGTCATATTTGCGCATAGCGACGGCAAGCACGCGAAGGGCCTTATCCGCCATAGCTTTATTGCTTGTAACAACCTCTTGCCTTACGGCCTCGGTGAAGGGAACAGTCTGACCGTTTATAAGAGCGTATTTGCAGTGATTGAGAACAACATCCGGCGCGCCTTTTGTGTATTGAACAACACCGTCGGCGGTCTGATGAATGGTTGACATCATTTTTCTGCCCGAGTCAAACGGCGCCTCGCCCACACGGGGATTAGCCGCGACAAGATCATTTTTGTTGAGAGAGAGCCTGTCGGCGTAAGCAACAAGCGCCGCCTCGGTCGGCTCACCCGTAACCTTGCCCTGAGCGTCAATCTGAGCGTCGCAGCACAGTGCCATCGCAGTGGCGATAAGGTTTTCATTATCACCGTAATGATCGACAACCGTCATTTTATTCTGAGTGAGCGTACCGGTTTTATCTGAGCAAATTATCTGGGTGCAGCCGAGAGTTTCAACCGCGGTAAGTTTGCGGATAAGCGCCTGGCGCTTGCTCATTGCAGTAACACCGATTGAAAGAATAATGGTAACCACAGCAGGAAGACCTTCGGGAATGGCGGCAACCGCGAGAGCGATAGCTGAAATGAAGGTTGAAAGAGCGGTGTTGCCAAAATGGCCCCATGTAAATCCACCCTGTTCGGTAACCATTGTTTCAACAAGGCCTACCGCGAAAACAAGAACCGAAATACCTATAACAAGCTTTGTGAGAAATCTTGAAAGCTCCGCCATCTTTATCTGAAGAGGAGTCTGCTCTTTTTCAGCCTGTGAAAGCGCGTCGGCGATTTTGCCCATTTCGGTATCCATACCTATATCGGTAACTACCGCCTTGCCTCTGCCGTAAACAACAACAGAGCCGCTGTAAAGCATATTTTTACGGTCACCGAGAGGCACCTCGCCGCTGTCATCTTT
>ONON01000046.1 GCA_900319455.1 uncultured Eubacteriales bacterium | reverse complement strand
TGATTTCATTTATACCTTCGTTCAATGACATTGAAGCAGGTATATTTCTTGCGCCTCCGGAACCGAAAACAATTTTTTCTATTCCAAGTAAATCTGCCCTTGTGAACAGTTTTTCCAGATAATCCGTAATTGCTTTTTTATTGCTTTGTTCACCCGCAAGTTTAATCTCTGACGGAAAAAAACCGTTGGCAACAGGCATTGGAAAACCGGTTTTTTTAAACTCCGTATAAAAATTCTGAAAATCATCACGGGATAACGCCGCAATAGCTCCGCAGCCGCCCTCCGCGTAATCATAGCCGATTTCTTTTAAAATCCGTATTCTGTCAATATCTGCCGAACAACAGGCACCGAATTTCATAACCACACCTCACTAATCCCAGTATATTCCGGCATTTATAAGCATTTCATGCGCGTTTTCAAGCTGCAGCTGAGTTATTTCAAGCCCGCCCATTATTCTTGCCAACTCCTCTTTTCTCTGTTCAAAATTCAATGAGTCAACCTTTGTATATGTCATTGAATTGCTGACGGATTTTGAGATTTTAAGGTGACGGTCGGCAACGGCGGCAATTTGAGCAAGGTGCGTAATGCAGATAACCTGCCTGCCCTCAGACACTTCTTTCAGTTTTAAAGCGATTTTCTGGGCGGCTCTTCCGCTTACGCCGGAATCGATTTCATCAAAAATAAGAGTATCTATATCATCTTTTGCGGAAATAACATTTTTAATTGCGAGCATTATTCGAGAGAGTTCACCGCCTGAAGCGATTTTTGCAAGAGGCTTCGGTTCCTCACCGGGATTTGCGCTTATTAAAAATTCAATATCATCCGCTCCTTTTGATGAATAAGCCGCAGGCAGGATTTTAACAACAAATTTAACATACGGCATATCAAGAAATGAAAGCTCGTCGGTGACTCTGTTTTCAAAATACCGTGAGGCGCGTTTTCTTGATTCGGTTAAAGCGGCAGCTTTGTTTTTAAGTTCATCGGACAGCTGCCCCAGTTTTTGTTCAAGCTCGGCAGCGTTATGCTCGTTTTGAATAATGCTTTGCTTTTCTTTGCGCATACGCTCAAGCGCTTCAAGAGCACTTTGTTCCGTTCCGCCGTATTTGGATGTTATTCTGAAAATCAAATCCAACCTTTCATCTACAGCGGATAATTCCTCTTCATTATAAGAAAAATTGTCGCAGGCATTCCTGATTTCCGCCGTCAAATCATTGGCGGCGGCATAAATGTTTTCAATTGTTTCGGAAAGTTTTTCAGCTTCTTCCGAATACTCGGAAACAGCATTTAATGTATCTTTGCAGTTATTAAGCAAATCGCAGATGCCTGAGCCGTTTTCATCACAGAGAAGTAAGTATGATTTGTCAAAGGCCTTTTTAATGTTTTTAGCGTTGAGAAAAAGCTTTTTTTTCTTTGTTAATTCTTCTTTTTCACCGACATAAAGAGCGGAGTTTTCAAGTTCATTAATCTGGTAGTCAAGATAGTCGAGCCTTGCCGCCTTGCTGTCTTCGTCAGTATATACAGCATCAAGTGTTCTTTTTATTTTTACAAGTTCGGAAAAACAGTTTTTATAATCCGATTTTAAAATGCCGTTTTCAGCGACACCGTCAATAAAAGCTATGTGCTTATCGGGATTGAGTAAAGCTTGGCTGTCGTGCTGACCGTGAATATTTACTGTTGCTTCACCGATTGTTTTGAGCATACCGACAGTAGCGGGGCTGCCGTTGATTTTACAAATGTTTCTGCCGTCCGAATTGATAACTCTGCTGATAATAAGTGTGCCGTCTGTGCAATCAACGCCCATTTTTTCAGCTGTTTCTTTAACGTCAGCCGAAATATCTTCAAAAACGGCTGTTACTTTTGCGGAATTTGCTCCTGTTCTGATTAAGTCCCTTGAGGTTCTTTCACCAAGCGCGGCGCAAAGTGAATCGATTATTATTGATTTGCCGGCGCCTGTTTCGCCCGTCAAAACATTAAAGCCCTTTTTGAATTCGATTTCCGCCTTTTCTATCACGGCGATGTTTTCAATTTTCAGACTTTGAAGCATATCTCGACCTCATCGCTGTAAATGTTATTTTCTGAGAATACTGTTAATGGATTCTTTCATTTTTTCAGCCGATTCCACCGTTTTACAAAGAGCAAAAATTGTGTCGTCACCGGCAATTGTTCCTATTAATCCGTCCCAGTGCATTGAATCAAGCGCGGCGCAGGCGGCCTGAGCCATGCCGACATAGCACTTTACGGCAACCATATTTCCGGCGTTTTCAACATTGACAACAGAGTGTTCAAAGATGCTTTTATATTTGCCGACAAGTTCGGTCGAATCGCCCGAATCAACAGCATATCTGCTGACACCGTTCTCATCAGTTTTTTTAACCAGTCTTAAATCTTTAATATCACGCGATATTGTTGCCTGCGTTGTGTTTAAACCGTTTTCTTTTAGTTTCTCAAGCAAATCGGATTGAGTTGAAAGGACATTTTCTTCAATTAATCTCAATATTAACTGATGTCTGAATTTTTTCATAATCACTTTAAATCCTTTCTGTTTGAAAGTTTTGTGCTCAATATATCTATAAAGTTATCTGATTTTATTCGTATAAATCTGGCCTTTTCTTCAGCCCGTTCAACAACCGCTCTGCAACCGGGTTCAAGCAGTGTAAAATCCTGACCGTCAAGCGAAACGCGCAGCGGTTTGTCTGATAGAGAGCTGACTGTAAGAACAGCATCCGGTCTGAGAATAAGCGGCCTGTCAAAAAGCGAATGAGAACAAACCGGGGTCAGAAGTATGCTTTCAAGCTCGGGGTCAACAACAGAACCTCCTGCAGATAACGAATAGGCGGTTGAACCTGTGGGTGTTGCGACAAGCATACCGTCGCAAAGGTAGCTGTCAATGAGTTTTTCGCCGAGAAAAACATTAATCGCTTCCATTCGCGGACCGCTACCGCTTGATACATAAACATCATTTACGCAATAATCACAGCTTAATTCTTTGTCGCCCTTCATAATTCTGGCTTTAAGAATCAGTCTGCAATCAAGATTGTAATCTCCGTTAATCAATCTGTCAAGAAGATTAAGCTCATGTTCTTCGAGCCCCGCCATAAACGCCAGTCTGCCCGAATTTATGCCCAAAACGGGTTTATTTATGCGAACGGCATTTTTGGCGGCGTGAATAATTGTAGCATCACCGCCTACGGCAATTACGGCGTCACAGTAATCAACCGTGTGAATGTCATCGGCAAATTCAACATTTTCAAAAATATGGGAATACTCTTTGGGCAAAACACATTCGCTGCCGAGACTTTTGAGCTTGCTGATGATTTTTTTTGTAAGAGCCTCAGTACCTTGACGGGTCATATTAGGTAAAATACTGAAAATCATTTTTCATCCTCCGTGTCAAGCGCGTTATGCGATATTTCAGAGAGATAGGTTCCGTTTTTATCCCGGTATAATACTGGATTATCGGATTTTTCAATATAAATTAAATATTCGATATTTCCCTCAGGGCCTTTTACAGGCGAAAAATCGGCATTGATAACACTAAAACCGTTTTCAAACGCAAAGGAAGCGATTTCATCTATTACGGCAGCATGAACTTTTCTGTCTTTGACAACGCCTTTTTTGTTAAGATGTTCCCTCCCCGCTTCAAATTGCGGTTTAATAAGACAGACAGATTTGCCGTTTTCTTTAAGAAATTCACGCATTACGGGTAATATTTTTTTCAGCGATATAAATGATACATCGACACTGGCAAAATCTATCGGCTCGGGAACAATATCTTTTGTTATATAGCGGAAATTAGTCCTTTCAAGGTTAACTACTCTGTTATCACATCTTAATTTCCAGGCGAGCTGACCGTAACCTACATCAATGGCATAAACTTTTGCCGCACCATTCTGAAGCATACAGTCGGTGAATCCGCCCGTAGATGCGCCGATATCCATACACACCGTATTTTTTAAATCAAGATTGAAGCAATTAACAGCTTTTTCAAGTTTTAAGCCGCCGCGGCTGACATAAGGGTTGATTCTGCCCCTGACTTCAATTTTATCTTCGGATTTAACAAAATTACCGCTTTTGGTTATTTTAACATTATTGACATATACGGAGCCTGACATAATAAGGGCCTTTGCCTTTTCTCTTGTTTCGGCCAGTCCGTTTTCAAAAACAGCAATGTCAAGTCGCTTTTTTTCAGTCATTATATACTCCGTTTATATTATCAACAATATATTTTTCCAATGAAAGAGCGTCAAGCCCGTAGTTATGCAGTTGTTGAGAAACATCTGCCTGAGAAACAAATGTGTCATCAATGGATTTATGAAAAAACCGTCCTTTAAAACCATTCTCAAGTAAAACAGAAGCGATTTTTTCTCCGATTGAACCGCTTTTAACACATTCTTCAACAACAAAAATGCATTCTGAGTTAATTACATCGGATATCAGGGCGGAATTCAGCGGTTTGATTTTATTAAGCTTGATAATTTTAAAACCATTTTTTTGAGAAATAGATAAAATATCGGAAAAGAGTCTGCCGTATGTTATAACAACAACGCTTGATAAAGCATTGCCGTAAATGTCATAATCATTCTCGCTTGATTTAAAGCCATCGGGTAAAAGCGGCTGAGACCCGCGCG
>ONON01000188.1 GCA_900319455.1 uncultured Eubacteriales bacterium | reverse complement strand
GGAGCCGTCAATCATAACAGAGGTAAAACCGCCGTCAATGCAGCTTTTGCAAAGTTCAAAACTGTCGCCGTGGTCAAGGTGAAGGGCTATGGGAAGGCCGCTTGTTTCAATAGCGGCTTCAACGAGTTTTACAAGGTAGGTGTGGTTGGCGTAGTTTCTCGCGCCTTTTGAAACCTGAAGAATAAGGGGAGCCTCAAGTTTTTCTGCAGCCTGAACAATACCCTGAATAATCTCCATGTTGTTCACATTGAACGCGCCCACGGCATAGCCGCCGTTGTAAGCGTTTTCAAACATTTTTTTAGTGGTTACGAGTGGCATATTTTTACCTCCTGAGTAAAATTTCAAATGGTATTATACATTCATAATAGACAAATGTCAACTTGAATATTTAGGCAGTTTACACAACAATCAAATCCGCGGTCTGAGCGGAAATGAAATCAATGAGAAACCGGGGTGAAAGGGCGACCGTTTCGCCCCTCGCGCCCGCGCTGACATAGATTCTGTCAAACAGCAGAGCGGTTTCGTCAACGGCAGTGGGATATTTCTTTTTCATACCTATCGGCGAGCATCCGCCCCTTATATAACCTGTTGCCGGCAGAAGCTCTTTGACATGAAGCATCTCAATCTTTTTTTCGCCGAAATGTTTTGCCGCCTTTTTGAGGTCAAGTTCTTCGTGAACGGGAATACAGCAAACTCCCACCCCGTTTTTTTCGCCCCTGAAAACAAGGGTTTTGAACATCTGCTCCGGCGGTATTCCGAGTTTGGCGGCGGCTGTGTCTCCCGAAAGGTCGCTTTCGTCAACCTCGTATTCAAGCAGTTCAAATTCCGCCTTTGCGGCTTCAAGCAGTCTTATAACATTTGTTTTTGTTTTGCTCATTTTTATATTCTTGAAATTCTGAACTCAAACGAATAAACCTTACCTGATTTAACTTTATAAGGCTTGTGCAGATATGCGCAGCCCGGCATATCCCCGCCGACTCCGCGTTCAGCCGCGTCAAGGCAGACGGTAATGTAATCATCCTTTTCAAGTTCAAACAGATGTTTTGCTTTATCAAGTTTTTCGGGGGTATAGTAGCCGGCGTTAAAGCCGAAGGCGTCGCTGAGCGCTTCAATCAGTATGCCCCTGCCCTCACCATTTGTGAACCTGAGCGAACGCACATCACAACGGTGGCCGTTCTCCTGCGGGCGCATATATCTGTGTTCAAGCTCTGCGACCTTCATTTTGTGCAGCGCTATCGCGGAGCCGGTTTTGCGGTCGCAGTAGTTCTCCCACGGCCCTCTGCCGTACCACTCGCAGTTTTCAAAAGCGGAGTCAATACCGAAACGCATACCCACTTTAAGCATAGGCAGCGCAAGGCCGCAGGCGCTGTGCGAAACAGTAACCTCGCCGTCGGGCGCGAATGTGTATTTTGTGGCGACACCCATAGTGAATGGTGAAAACCACGAAACTATAACATTGACACCGTTATTGTCATTATAAACAGCGGTGTTGATTGCCGCCGTCTGAGCGGTTGAACGCTTCCACTGGTAAAGAGGATGAACCGCCGATATTTTAGGAACAAAATTCAGGTAGCCGATGTCGTTATCCGTAAGCGCTCTGAAAAAATCGGGGCGCAGCGGCGACGCGGGCGAAATAACCTCACATCCGTCATAAACAAGCGACGCGAGCGCGCCCTTGACTATTTTCGCCTTGAAATTATCACCGATTATTTTAACCTCGGAGCCTGTTTTTTTGTATTTCATATCGCCTCTTGCGGGGTGAAGAGGCATAAACGGCTTTTCTCTTATCATAATCTGCGTGAAGGTTATCTCATAGCCCGCCTGAGCCCAGGGCAAATCTTTTGACTTTATAAAATGAATGTTGAGAATAAGCTCGCCGTCGGCGGGAAGGGATGAAAAATCGCCGTCAAGCTTAACCTTCTTCTCAGAAAGCGGAGCAACATCAAGGCCTTTGATTTCACCGCTCATAACAGTTTCACCGCCGCAGGTTACATCCCAGGTAACCTTGCAGTAATCGGCAATGGATATGAAAAGGTTTTTGTTTTTGATTATGATTTCGCCTTTCGCGGCGTCGGAATCCTTTGCCTCAAGATTGGCATACACCTTTTTGACTTCATAGTATGAGGGGTGCGGAACTCTGTCTGCTCCGATTATTCCGTTTGCGCAGAAATAATAGCTTGTGTTGCCCTCATGAAAATCGCCGCCGTAAAGCCATTTTTCGGTAACTCCGTCATCTTTGCGAATGGACTGGTCAACATAATCCCATATAAATCCGCCGCACATATGCTCATATTTCTCAAAGTCATCCATATACTCCTGAAAATTGCCCAGACTGTTCTCCATTGCGTGGGCGTACTCACAGTAAATAACGGGTTTGTCGGCGTATTCATCGGCACCTATCGGTTTATTGTCCGCCGCGAGCGCGTTGGCGACATTGTCATAAGGCGAGGTTTTCACCGCCTCTTTATCCCGGAGCTTGGCGACTATACCCTCAACGGGATACATACGGCTTATGAAATCGGATTTTGTGAAATCAAAATCGCCCTCATAATGAATCGGTCTGCTTTTATCAAGGGCTAAAACCGCGTTTCTTTCATGAAGGAAGTTTTCGCCGTCGCCCGCCTCGTTGCCTAAAGACCAGAAGCAAACACAGGCGTGGCTGCGGTCACGCAAAACCATCCTCTGCGCTCTGTCTTCAACCGCCTCTTTAAAATCCGGATTGCTGCCGGGGCAGTTTTTGCGGCGTACACCGTGACTTTCCACATCAGCTTCATCCATTACATAAAAGCCGAGTTCATCGCACATTTTGTAAAGAATCTCCTGGTTGGGGTAGTGACTTGTGCGTATGGCGTTAATGTTGGCGCGTTTCATAAGATACAAATCCTGATAGTATCTCTCAAGAGGAACAGCCCAGCCGTTGTCGGGGTCAAAATCGTGGCGGTTAACGCCTTTTATAATTACGCGTTTGCCGTTTATATAAAGCACATTGCCTTTAATCTCGACTTTGCGGTAACCGATTTTAACCGCTTTGCAAGAAAGAATCTTTTTGCCCTGCTTAAGGGTGAGAACAAGGTCATAAAGGTTCGGCGCCTCCGCAGACCACTGCAAAGCGTTTTCTTCAATGTATTGAGTTTTAAGCACGGTGCTGCCCTTGGCGGCGGAGGCTTTGAGCGAAGCGATTTTGCTCAGTTTGCCGTTTCTGCCGGTTGAAACCTCGACCTCGCAGCCGGCAGTTTCGGAACCGTAGTTTTTAAGCGTTATTTCAAGGTTTAATGTTCCGTTTTTGTACTCGCCGTCAAGGCCCGTGTCGGCAAAGAAATCCCTTACACAGAGTTTTTCCTCCGCGTAAATATAAACCTCTCTGTAAATGCCGGAGAGAAACCACATATCCTGATCCTCAAGGTAGGTGCCGTCGGTGTAGCGGTAAACCTCAGCCGTAACCTGGTTTTCACCGGGAACAACATAATCGGTTATGTCAAATTCAGCCGGGGTCATCGAGCCCTGCGAATAGCCGACCTTTCTGCCGTTTATATAGAGGAAGAAGCCGGCTTTGACCGCGCCGAAATTAATAAAAATCTCTTTGCCGGACCAATCCTCGGGAACGGTGAACCTGCGGCGGTAAACACCGAGCTCATTTATTTTTTCATCTATTTTGGGTATTTCTTTCTCGTTTGTCGAAATGCCTTTGGGAAAAAACGAGCAAAGGTATATCGGTTTGCCGTATCCGTTTAACTGCCACACAGAGGGTACGGGCATATCATCCCAGACAGAGTCGTTGAAATCGGCGGCGAAATATTCGGTAGATGTAACGCTGACATCCTGCTGCCAGTAAAACTTCCATATTCCGTTGAGGCTTATGCGGTAAGGAGCGTCTCCGCCCTCAAGAGCGGATTTAACATCGCCGTAGGCGTTTGCATTGTTGTGCCCGTCTTCTTTGTTCTCTTTGATAATAAGCGGGTTTTCCCAGTAGCGCAGTTCCTTTTCCATAGTATTTATCCTTTCGTTTTATCTTCTTGAAACATAACCGGCGAGGTAACCGTCAAGGTCAACCTTGAGCGATGAATTAATAAGATTTGTCGCTATCATAATCGCACCGAAAGCGTCAAGCAGAACTATCTGCTCATCGGTGAAGAATTTACGCATACGCGCAATCAAATCCTCATTTATTTTGCCCTTCGGGTCAAGCACAAGGGCAGAGCCGAACTCCTGCAGAAGCTTTTGCTTTTCATCAAGCTCAAACGTTGCCATATCTATGCCCGCGTCAACAAGAATTTTTGTAAAAAACATTGAGCATATAAGGCACTCATTTGTGTTTGAAATGGAGTAGCAAAATATGTTTATGTCAAGATCGCTCAAAAATTTTGATGCCTCGGCGCGCAGATCATACCAGCTCATAAGAGCCTTGAACGCGGGCACATTATTTAAAAGCGTGCGTTTCATATTAGTCATTTTGCCGACCCTGAGATGTTCATCGTGAGCCTGTTTCACCTCGGGAGAAGCGGTTTCATAATCTATCATAGGTATCAAAGCCATAATATATAATCCTCCGTTTTAAAATTCAAAATCTTTCGCGTCGGCCTCGGGTGAAGCGGGCGGAATTTTGGGTTCCCTCTTTAACGGGTCATAAACAAATTTTCTGCATTTGCCTTCGGGGCTGACTATGCCTTTGCGCACGCACAGCACCGAAATGCCCCCCGGCGACAGCCTGCCGTGCTGACAGTAAGCGCAGGCGGGAGGGTATTTTTTTGAGTTGACGAGTTTCTTATTCATAGGGTTTTACTCCTTGCGACAGGTATATGACTTTAACAGTTTAACATAATTATTAATTTATATCAAGTTTTAAATGCAGGCGTCGGGTACAGCGTAAAATTAACAAAAAAATAACAATTAAACTCTTGTTAATCGCGGTTTGTTGGTATATTATAAAGCCAGATTTACCGTAAGGCGGGTGATTGTATGGCTTATAAAAACATTATTGATTTACATGTTCATACAGACAGTTCATTTGATGGGCACCACTCGGCAATGTTTTTGTGCGAGACCGCCGAGGGCGCCGGAATGCGCGCGCTCGCGTTCACCGATCATATTGAGATAGACCGTTACAAGCAGGGCAGATTTGACATAACCGCGAGGGATTCTTATTTTCACGCGGCAAACGCCCGCTCCGCGTTCAGCGGCAAACTTATTGTGGGCATAGGCGTTGAGCTCGGTCAACCCGCTTATGATGTTGAAACGGCTGAAAATCTGCTCAGCGAAATCAACTACGATATTGTCATAGGCTCCGTTCACAACCTTCGCGGTATGAAAGATTTCTGCGACCTCGACTATGAGAATGAGGCGGCGGATTATGAAAAACTGCTTGATGAATATTTTGACGAGGAACTTGAGCTCGCAAAATGGAACGGATTTGACACACTCGGTCATCTTACATACCCGCTGCGTTATATTGTGGGCGAGCAGAAAAAAACCGTTGATTTAAAAAAATACTCCGATAAAATAGACGCCGTTCTCAAAACGATAGCCGAAAACGGCAAAGCGCTTGAAATCAACACCTCCGGCCTTCGTCAGCCATACGGTGTTACAATGCCGGAGGCCTTCATAGTAAAGCGATTCAGGGAGCTCGGCGGAGAGTTTGTTACGGTAGGCTCGGACGCTCACTATGCCAAAGACCTGGGCGCGGGAATCGAAGAAGGGATGAGAATCGCCAAAGAGGCGGGTTTCAGCTGTATCTCCCTTTTCAAAAGCCGGACGGCAACCCCTGTTCCCATTGAATAATTCATTTTTGAAAGGATGCGCGGGAACCCGCGCTTACCGGTATATATATTTATGAAACTGACCGTTGATGCCGCGGCGAAAATCAACCTTTCGCTTGACATTACCGGCACGCTTGAAAACGGATATCACAGTCTTTTTATGATTATGCAATCCGTCAGCCTGTGCGACACGGTGATTCTTGAAACAACCGAAAGCGGAACAATCGAACTGACCTGCTCAGAAGAAAGCCTGCCTACCGACAGGCGGAACATCGCCTATAAAGCGGCGCTTATGTTCTTCACCGAAGCGGGGGTAAAAAACCGCGGCCTGAAAATCCATATTGAAAAACACATTCCGTTCGCGGCAGGTCTCGCGGGCGGAAGCGCGGACGCCGCGGCCGTTATCGCGGGGCTTGATATGCTTTATAAAACGGGGCTTTGTCAGACGGCGCTGTGCAACATCGGTCACAAGGTAGGCAGCGATGTACCCTTCTGCCTGACAGGCGGCACAAAGCTTGTTGAAAACTCAGGTGAAAAAATCACTCCCCTGCCCCCTCTCGCCGAATGCTGCGTTGTGCTCGCGAAGCCCGAACGGGGTGTTTCAACCGCCGACGCTTACGCGCGGTTTGATGAAAAAAAAGATATTGTTCACCCGGACAACGCCGCAATTCTTCAGGCCGCAAAAGGGAGCGACTACTCCGCCCTTTGCAGGCACAGCGCGAATGTTTTTGAGCAGGTTACCTTCCTGCCGGAATTTGAAACAATACGCGGTGTTCTCGGCAGGCACAACGCGGATTTAATAAGGATGAGCGGCAGCGGGCCGACAATGTTCGGGCTGTTCCGGTCATATTCAGCCGCCGAAAAAGCGGAAAAAGAGCTGAAAAGCTCGGGCGTATGCAAAACCGTGTGTGTGTGCAAACCGGTTTCAACCGGGGTTTCGATAAGGT
>ONON01000278.1 GCA_900319455.1 uncultured Eubacteriales bacterium | reverse complement strand
CTTATCCGTAACCTCGCGGATAGCGGTCGCAACTCTGTTCAGAAACGGAGAATAATAATTTTCGTCAAAATCTTTTATGATTTTACCTCCGCCGCGGGTGACAATATGACTGAAAAATTCGGGGTCGTCAAACTGGTCGAGTACCTTATGGCGTGTTTCTCCCCTGAGGGCGTCTTTAAGAAGCTGAACTCTGTGAACGCGGCGGTCAAACATACCCGAAAGAACAACGCTGCCTATGAGTTTGCGGAAGACCTTGCCGCCGGGGGTGCCGGGGAACGGCTCGTTCATAATATCGAAACCGAAAAGCGATGTATAGCCCTCAAACTCTTTGGCAAGATATTTCCACATATCACAGTAATGCTCCTGAATCGGCTTGCCGCAAACAATATCGTTTGCCCAGAAGTGGTCAAAACACCTGTGTATGGCTTTACCCCAGAAATAGCCTTCCGCCCAAACAAATTTGGTCGGTTTGAATTTGTACCCATCGGTCATACACGCCCACATAGGAGCGCCGTCCGCCGGTGTATCGACCGCTCCGCCGTATAAATCCTGATGCATATCAAGAAAAAAATACATTCCGTGCTTTTCGCAGCTGTCCGCTACTTTTTTAACTTTCGCAATATATTCCCCGTTGTATTTACCGGGTTGCGGCTCAACACCGTCCCAGGTAAGGCCGAGGCGCACCAGATTGAAGCCGCATTTTTTCAGCCTGACAATGAGTTCTTCATCAAAATCAAGGTTGTAAACCTTGGCCGTATTGTCGGCGTTCGGAGTGCCTTTATCGCAGAGATTGATGCCGTTGAATATTCTCTGCCTGCCCGAAGCGTCAACGAAGCGTTCGCCTTTTGTGAAAATGCGTTCCATAGCGCGTTCTCCTTTATAATCGTAATTATATTTGTATTTTATCATTTTTATTTTCTTTTTGCAACATATTGTAATTGACGATAAATAAACCATTATGATATTATTATTTAAGAGGTGTTTGATTTGAAATTCAGTATTGACAGATTTAAAATCAAAGCGGTAACCGCCGATGAAAAAAAGGCGGCAATTCTTTTTGCGGATGAACTTGAAGCAAGAACAAAAAAACGCCCGGAATTAGCAGAGAACGGCGATGATTATTCTTTCGGATTTTTCACGCGGCCGATGAGAAGTAAAGACTGTTTTTCAATTCAAGAGTCCGATGGCGCAATCAGCGTTTACGCGCACGGAATACGCGGCTTCATTTTCGGCTTTTCACAGTTTCTGAAAAAGAGTGTTTACAACGGCGGAAAATTTGAAACGGAATGCCGTATTTCGGGTGATTACTCCCCCTGCAAAGAAATAAGAGGGCATCAGCTCGGTTACAGAACAACTCCCAACACCTACGACGCGTGGAGTTACGAAGACTACCGCAGATATTACCTTGACCTGATGTTCATGGGCTGCAACACCGTTGAACACATCCCTTATGAAAACGGAAAATCGCGCAGAAACGCGCTTATGAAATATGACGAGGAGGAGTTTCTCGTTGAAGCGTGCCGTATGGCTGAAGAACTCGACCTTGATGTGTCGCTCTGGTACCCGAACGCTGACTGCGAAACGGATGAATCCGCGGCGCAGACAAGAAAAAATCTTGTTAAAAAACTGCCGCGCGTCAATGTGATTTTTCCGCCCGGCGGAGACCCGGGCGACCTGCCCGCCGATGAATTTCTGCGCAGATGTAAAGTTATAAGCAAGTCCGTTAAATCGGTCAACAAAGATATAAAAATCTTTCCCTCCGCGCAGGCTCCGCACGGCATTGAGGGCTGGGGAGACGAGTTTATAAAATGCCTTAAAAAAGACAGTGAGGGCATTGACGGAGTCATTATGGGACCGAACCACGCGTTCCCGCTTGATGTGCTCAGAAAGAAGATACCGTCGCATCTGCCGATAAGGTTCTATCCAGACATAACACATAATCTCAGGTGCGAATACCCCGTTCATTTTGACAGGGACGACTGGCATTACGCCCTGTGTGCGGGATTAAGCAGGGAATGCACAAATCCGAGACCGTTGGAGTTTGCTTATCTTCACTCACTGACGAAGGACTTTGTATGCGGAAGCGTCAGTTACTCCGAGGGAATAACAGATGATGTTAACAAATTTGTGTGGAGCAGCCTTGATTATGACGACAATCAGAGTGTCAAAGGCATTTTGCAGGACTATGCAAGACTGTTTTTCGCGGGCGTTCCTTCATATATCATTGCCGAAGCGATTCTGAAACTTGAAGAAAACTGGTATGACGACCCGGCGGGAAACGAGGGAATCGAAGAAACTCACGCAATATTCCGCTCGCTTTCGGAAAAATACAGTTTTTTAAATGAAAACTGGCGCTTCAACCAGCTCTTTTTCAGGGCAAAATGCGACCTGCTTGTAAGAAGGCGCAGAATATTTGAAAATGCTCTTGTGAAAGAGGCAGAAGCCCTTGTAAATCAAGGAAATATGCAAACGGCGGAATCGGTTTTGCAAGCAGATTATGACGATGAATACAAGGCGTTGAGAAAAGAAATTGACGACCTTGCAGCCCTGCTCTTTGATGAAATCGGGCTTCAACTTGATGTCGGGCACTACTGCGCCGACAGTTGGGAACGCGGCGCGGTGCTTGAAACAATAGACCTGCCCGTAACCGACAGAGCGTGGCTGCTCAACCGGTTTGAATTTGCCCGAAAATATGACGGTGAAGAGAGGGCTGAATTCATAAAAAGGGTTTTCAGCCGCAACACGGTTGCCGGTGATGAATTATATTATTCCGTTGCCGAAAACGGGCTTGCGGGAACGGGCGAACCGCAGGAGGGTGAGGTTTATATAAATGTTCAGGCAGACAGACCCGATGTCAACAACGGGCAGATGCCCTGCTGTATGTTCAAGGTGTTTGACAATTACTCCTTCCGCCTCGCGGCAGACGGATTTTCACCCGGCACAGCTTACCGTCTTATTGTGACATTTGCCGACCGCAACTATGAAAAAGCTGGCGTTTTCAGAATAACCGCAAACGGGAATACTGTTTATGAGGGCGAACTCCCCGGCGGTAAAAGCGACGAGGCTTATGATGAGGAAATGCTTTGCGGAGGGTTTATGTCAAGAGAATATTTTATACCCTCAAATGTATTCACGGACGGCAGGCTTGACCTTGTTATGGAAGAAAAGAAAATCGGAGTAATGATAAGCGAATTAAAAATTATCAAAGCGTGAGGTGTTTTATTATGAATAAAGTTGTTGCGTTTTTTCTTGCTGTTTTCGCGTTTTTCAGCGGAATTTTCGGAGAAATCTCAGTAAAAATAAATGACATTTTCAATAATTACGCTTTTGAAATCAACGCTTCGAAAACAGGCGACACTCTCGGCAATGTTTCATCCAATCTCACTGTCTGGAGCATAGAGGGCAATCCGTTTGTAAACCCGCAGATTTCGGATGAATACAACATCTTCAAATTTGTTGAATATGTTGAGCTTATGCAGTGCACGGGAGGAAGCCCGCAAAGGGATTTGTTCGTCAATCCCTCCGATACATCCGTGGCGGACGATTATGATTTTTCAAAACTCATAAACAACTGCAGGGACATTCTGAGCCTCGGCGCAAAACCTTATCTCAAGCTCGGCAGTGTGCCTGTCAAATACTCAAAAGCGGCAAGCACCGACACAATGTTCGGCACAAATATCTATCCGCCCGATGATTATGATATTTATTACAATTATATCGCCGCCTGCGCACGCGCACTTGTTGAGGCGTTCGGCAAAGAGGAACTGCTGAAATGGCGCTTTGCCGTTATGACGGAATATGAAAACGCCAGCTGGTTCTCGACCGAGGACGGAGACCCGGAGAAAACCTTTGAGGCATATTGCAAGCTTTATGATTACACCGTTCAGGCGCTGATTGATGAAATAGGCGAAGATGTGTTTGTGGGCGCTCACTCAATGACCGTAACGGAAGGGCTTTGGGATGAAAGAGATTTTATAAAGCACTGCGCCGAGGGCACAAATTACAAAACAGGCAAAAAGGGTTCTCGCCTTAATATGCTCACAGCTTCTTTTTATGACTCAAAGCCCGGCGAATACACATCCGGCATGAAGCCCGCTCAGACAATTGACCATTTGCGTAACGCGGCTGAAAAATACGGTTTTGACAACCTTGTTTACGGTTTTGACGAGGGCAGAATTCTGTGCGGAACACCCGGTAAAGACTCCGACGAGCTTGCGGCGAGAATAACGGGCTACACATATCAGGCCGCCTATGACGCAAGGCTGGCAAAAATAATGTTTGAAAACGATATATCATATTTTTCCGCATGGCAGTATATGACCGACGGAATGTCAACGGGAATACCTACCGTAAGTTATTATGTTGCGAAATTCGCCGCACTTTATAAAAACGCGAAAACCGTTTTAACCGAAAAAATCCGCAGAGGGCTGCAATTCGGCACAGAGGTTGATGCGTTTTCCGCGTTTGATGAGGAGAACGGCACGCTTCGTGTTATGGCATATAATTTTAAAAACGATGTAAAATACGCCAAAACCGCCGACCTTAAATTCAAAGTAAGTGCCCCGCAGTTTGGCGACAAGCCCTTGAAAGTCAGGGCTTATGTTATTGATGACAACTGCAATTTCTTTGACGAGTGGGTGCGTGACAGAGAAAAATACGGAATTGACAGCAGCTGCTCATCCTGGTCTCCGGACGATCCCATTCTCGGAAGCACCGCGACTCTTACGGATGAACGGGCAAGAAACATCTATTTTAACGAACTTCATGATAAATATGAGGAGTGCGCAAAGCTCAAACCCGTTGAAAAAGCAGTGAAAGCCGAAAACGGCGAATTTACCCTTGACATAACGCTCAACCCCAACGCGGTTGTTTTTTATGAAATAACCGCAGCATAACACAAATCAACGGAAAACAGAAACAAACAAGGAGGAAACTGTATGCCACATTCATCAGGAGGAGGCTCGCACGGCGGAGGCGGGCACAGCGGAGGAGGCTCGCGTGGCGGCTCATCATCGGGAACACGCTCAACGCCGACGGCAAGCAGAAAATATTTTGCGGGCGCAACCCCCTATGTTCGCTACCACAACGGCAGAACGGATATACTGTATGCCGACCGCGACATAACAAAAACAAAAAAGCAGGACTATATTTCAAACATTTTTGTCATAATAGTAATAACGCTTTTTATGGCGGCGTTTGCTTTTGGCTCTTTCAGCTCAATTTCGGGGGTATTCCGCGCGCCGAAAAAGCTGGTTACCGATTATGACACAACAATTGTTATTGAAGACAATCTCGGAATTATTTCAGACAAAGCGGCTATGGAAAAAGCTCTGTCGGACTTTCTCGATGTTACGGGGATAACTCCCGCTGTAGTCACCGTCACAAACGAAACCTGGCGCAACTACACAAGCCTTGAAAACTATGCCTATGACCTTTATGTGAACACATTTGACGATGAAAAGCACTGGCTTATAGTCTATTCCCAACCTGCGGTTATTCAGAATCCCGGTTATGTTGACTGGTTTTGGGAAGGCATGCAGGGCGATGACACCGACAATATAATAACCGAATATTCCGCCGGTGTTTTCAACGGCCTGCTTCAGAAATACCTTACTGCAAATTCAAAATATACCGTTGAGAGGGCAATAAGGCTCTCCTTTGAGCAGATTACTCCTCAGATTATGCAGAGACACACCGACAAAGAAAGTGTCAAAGAGGCATCAATGATTCTGCTTGTTATGGCGGCAATGTGGGGCTTCCCCGTGTTTTTCAGCATTATGAATATACTTAAAATGAAAAATTATAAAGATTATCAAAAGGTGCCTTCGGTTGACGGCAAGGTGCTTATTCAGGAAACCTGCGACTACTGCGGAGGCGTATATGTGGTGGGTACCTGCCTTAACTGCCCGCACTGCGGAGCGTCTGTAAAGGCATATAACCCCATTGACCCCGGGAGATATGAATATGACCGCAGCAGGTATGAGTATAAACGTGACGATGATGAAGAATAATAAGGTTGTAAAACATACAATAATGATTTATAATAATGTGTTGGAATTATTATGAAACAGGGTACTTTTTATGTTTGTTGATATTGCTAAAATCAAAATAAAGGCGGGTGACGGCGGCAGAGGTGCCGTAAGTTTCCGCCGTGAAAAATATGTGGCGGCAGGCGG
>ONON01000011.1 GCA_900319455.1 uncultured Eubacteriales bacterium | reverse complement strand
GCAAAAAAGACGGCTACCGCGGCAGAAATCAGTCGGGCTCACCGTTTGGCGGATCTTCTTCGGGAGGAGGGCACAACCGTTCAGGCGGCGGAGGCAAGCGTATAGGCATAATAGGCATTATACTTGCGCTTGTGTTCGGCGGAGGCTTTGGAATTAACAGCCTGTTCGGCGGAGGTCAGACTCCTTCAACTCCCGTAACAAACACCGGCTCGGGTATTTTCAGCGGCTTTTCAAACAGCAGTATTTCTTCAAAATGGGATGGTGAAGACAACCGGAAGATTCTTAACACCTCAGTTTCTCCGGCGGCTGCCGCGAAAAGAACCGTTATAAAAGGTGACGGAACAGATAAAGCGACGGTTATGGTTTATATGTGCGGCACCGACCTCGAATCCAAAAGCGGTATGGCAAGCTCCGATATGAAAGAAATGGCGTCAGCCACTCTTAACAGCAATGTTGATGTTATTGTTTACACAGGCGGGTGCAAATCCTGGCGAACAGGCGGAATAAGCAATTCCGTAAACCAGATTTATAAAATTCATAACGGTCAGATGACCTGCCTTGTCAGAAATGACGGTTCCGACCCGATGACAAGGGGAACAACTCTCACTCGTTTTATAAACTACTGCGTAAAGAATTACCCCGCCAACAGAAAAATGCTTATTTTCTGGGATCACGGCGGAGGCTCTATTTCCGGTTTCGGTTACGATGAGAGAAATCCGCAGTCTGGTTCAATGTCACTTAAAGTTATAGGCGATTCATTGAAAGCCACAGGTCAGACATTTGATTTTGTAGGTTTTGACGCCTGCCTTATGGGCACGCTCGAAAGCGCCCTTACACTTGCGCCTTATGCCGATTATCTTATCGGATCGGAAGAAACAGAGCCGGGCGTTGGCTGGTATTACACAAACTGGCTCAACAACCTTGCGAGAAACCCCTCAATTTCAACTCTCAGCCTCGGCAAAATAATTGTGGATGATTTTGTGGCATATTGCAATCAGAGATGCCCCGGCCAGAAAACAACTCTTTCGGTTGTTGACCTCGCGGAGCTTACCGCTACAGTTCCGTCCACTTTTAAAGATTTTGCCGTTGAAACGGCTCAGCTTATAAACAGCAAGGATTATAAAATCGTTTCAGACGCCCGCGCAAAAACAAGAGAGTTCGCGATAAGCAACAAAACGGACCAGATTGACATTGTTGACCTTGCAAATAAGTTGAATACGCAGGATTCAAAAGCGCTCGCCGACGCCGTTCGCGGAGCCGTAAAATATAATGACACATCCTCATCCATCACAAACGCTTACGGTCTTGCCATCTATTTTCCATATAATAAAACATCAAGGGTTGCTAATGCTGTTAAGGCTTATGAGGCAATGGGAATGGACAGCAGCTATACTGACTGTGTGCGCTCTTTCGCAAACCTTGAACTTTCCGGTCAGGTTGTTGCGGGCAATCAGCAGCCCTCATCACCTCTTCCGTCTCTTCAGGGCAGTTATTCCGGTCAGTCGCCCGCTTCAAGCATAGATATTTCATCACTTCTCAACGCTTTAATGGGCGGCGGCACTGCTTCGACCGCTGCGCCCGCACAAAACACTCCTTCCGCGGCGGGTGCGGGTTCGCTTATGTCGATTGCGGGAGCTCTGCTCGGCGGGCAGAGAAGCTTTGATGTTGAAAACGCCGTTGAAGTTATTGCGGAAAATCAGCTTGACACCTCGAATTTTGTCTGGGTAAAAAACGGCGACGATTATCAGCTTGCTCTTAACGCCGATCAATGGAGTCAGATACATTCGCTCGCACTCAATGTATTTTATGATGACGGTGAGGGATATATTGACCTCGGTCTTGACAATGTTTACAGAATAACCGAAAACGGCGAACTCGTCAGTGATTTTGACGGCACATGGCTCGCGATAGACAGCCAACCGGTTCCTTATTATTATACCGATACATTTGATGACGGAACAAATTACTCGATTACCGGTTATGTTCCCGTAATGATTAACGGTGACAGAGCGGAGCTTATTTTAGTGTTTGACAACGCCAACCCGAAAGGCTATATAGCCGGCGCGCGCTATGTTTACACAAAGGGTGAAACCGAAACAGTCGCAAAAGGTGTTGAAAGCCTTACAAAAGGCGACAGAATCGAGTTTATCTGCGATTATTACGGCTATGACGGCACATATCAGGACAGTTATCTTATGGGTGAGCCCGTCATATACAACGGCGAAAACACAATTTCAAATGTAATAATCGATGCAGATAAATGCTCTGCAACATATCTTATTACAGACTCTTATAATAATGAATACTGGACTCCGGTTGTGCCCGGATAAACAGGTCAAAAAAAGGACTGCAAAATTCATTGTCTGCAGTCTTTTTTTATTTTTGAGTGTTAATTGATTTTAAAACACAGCAGTGTCATATCGTCAAATTGGCTGTTTCCGTCAACAAAAGCGTTTACAGAATTCTTCACAAGTTCCGTGATGGATGCGGCACTGCTGCCTCCTTTTCCGTCAAGGCAGGCAATCAGCCTGTCATCTCCGAACAATTCATGCTTTTCGGTCTCTGCCTCAACAATGCCGTCAGTGTAAAGAATAACGGTATCTCCTCTGTTTAACTGTACGGTATATTTTTTGTATTTTACTCCGTCCATACCGGCAAGAACAAATCCGTTTTTTGTTTTGAAAAACTCAGCTTTTCCGTTGCTGATGTGCACCGGTGGGTTGTGCCCCGCGCTGATATATTCGAGTTCAAGTGTTGTCAGGTCAAGAACGCCTGCCCATACGGTAACAAACATATCCGCTTCGTTTCTTTCACAAAGCACATGGTTGGCGGTTCCGATTGCCTCAGACAGGTCGGGAATATCTCTTATGCAGTTTTGCAGAATGATTTTCGACGACGCCATGAACAGGGCGGCAGGCACACCCTTGCCGGAAACATCACCTATGACAAACGCGATATGGTTTTTGTCAACAAAAAAAGTGTCATAAAAATCTCCGCCTACTTCTTTTGCCGCTTCCATAAACGCGCTCACATCAATTTCCTCACGGCCGGGGTATGATTCGTTAATCACAGGCAAAAGTGAGTGCTGAATAACATTGGCAACCTCAAGCTCGGATTGCAGACGGCTTCTTTCAAGGGTGAGTTTACGCTGCCTTTCGGTGTAGGTGATTATTGTAATCATCATGGTAAAACCAATGGCGTTTACAAGAATAAAAGGAATTGCTATATGTCTGACAATGTCAAGCGCCGTTTCAAAAGGTTTAACCATAGCGAGTACTATTGAAAGATGAAAAGCTTCCATAACACTGCCTATTACAAGAGCCCAACCGGGTTTTTCAACTATTTTCCGGTATTTCTGCGAAATAAAACCGCAAATAAGCCCTATTGAGCAGGTGGCAACAACGCAAGCCTGAGCGGTTATTCCGCCCATAAACAGTCTGTGGAGACCTGCAACAAGGCCGGCAATAAGGCCGCCTATCGGTCCGCCTGTAAAGCCCGCGAGCATCGGCCCTATGTCGCGCACAGAAATAACGGCACCGTTAAAACTTACGCCCGAAATATTGCCGTAAACGCCGAAAACTCCGCCTAATACTCCCGCAATAATTGAGTATTTCCATGCACGCTTTTCATCCGTAAACTTAATCAGCAGTTCACTGCCGCCTATGAAAGCCGCAACCACAAGAATAACAGCAAGTGTGCCCACCATTTTTGAAAAGAAAATATTGGTGCCCTCAAGCATAAAAGCTACCTCCGAATAATGAAATCGCCGTATATCTTGATATTATAAATCATAATAAATAAACATTCAACATTAATAATTGTGAATTCGTTAAAATAAATAAAAACACAACGCAAAAATTTAATGTTCAATAAGTGAAAATCCGCTTTGTTTATGCTATAATATAAACGATTATTCTGAAACGGCACATAAAAGTATTTATGCCGTGTGTGAAGCTTTATTAAATGGTTTTATTTAAGGAGGCAATATGTCTTTATTCGGGAATAACAAAAAATCTCCGGTATGGATACAAAAAACACATTACTTAAAATCAGATGAGTTTATCTGCTCGGTTTGCGGTTTTAAAGCAAAAAAGGCGTATAAAACCTGTCCGGGTTGTAAAAACGGAATTTCAAAAGTCAAGTATGAGCCTTCATGGGTTGATGAAGCTGAATTTGTTGATATGATGTTTGATGATTGACGGTAAGTATGAGTTTAAATATTTTTGTAAGGAGTGCTGCCGATGAAAAAAGTTCTTTCGCTGATAATGAGCGCGGTAATTATCTGTTGCGCGGCAATGCCGTCGTTTGCCGATAACACAGGCTGTAAATGCGGCTTTTCACCTGTAATTTATGTCGGACCTCTCGGCTGTTCTTCAATAGTCAGAGACGCGGGCACAAAAGATGAACAGGTGCTGTGGAAGGTTGACACGAAATTCCTGTTGTCAAATCTCGGCGATGTTCTGCCGGATGTTTCAAAAGCTCTTTTGACCGTAAATACCGATTTGATTGGGGACGCCCTCGTTCGCTTTGTAAACGCGTGTTTCGGAGACCTTGCGCTTGACAGTGACGGCAATTCAAAAAATAATGTAACAACACCGGAACTTAATGTTCCGCAGGGCAGTAAACACGGTCCGGACAGTGATTATTATTTTGACTACGATTTCAGGCTTGACCCCTATGAACACGCCGACCGGCTTTATGAATTTATCAATCAGGTCAAAACCCTTACAGGTCACAACAGCGTAAAGCTTAAATGTTCAAGTATGGGCGGAGTGGTTCTGTCAGCTTACCTTGACAAATACGGATATGACGGTATAGATGTCATAATCTGCCGCTGCTGTCCTCTGCTTGGTACCGCTGTCGCGGGGGAGGCGTTCTGCGGCAAAATCGAAATAAACGCCACTTCGCTTACACGCTACGGTGAAGATGCAATTCCTTTTCTCGAAACGGGCTTTGCCGACGATTTGATTGAAGGCTCGCTCTATGCGCTTCTTGATATTCTTAAAGGCGCCGGTGTTGTTGATGCCGTATGTGCTCTCGGCGATAAGATTGTTACGGATTTAGGGGAAAGGGTTTATAATGAAGCTCTTATTCCGATTTTCGGAACTCTTCCCGGAATTTGGGCTTTTGTTCCCGAGGAATACTTTGACAGTGCAGTGGAGTTTATGAATCTTCCCTCCCGAGGCGGACTTCATGACAAAGTGTTCGCTTACAGAAAAGCGATGGCGAATATAAAAAACAATCTCATACAGGCAAAAAGCAGCGGCGTAAAAATATGTATTATTTGCGGATACAATGTTCAGCGAACTCCTCTTGTAACACTTTGGAAATCGACTTCTGACGGCACCGTTGATACAAAATACGCTTCGCTTGGCGCTGCCTGCGGAAATGTCAAAGAACCGCTTGATAACAGTTATTTGAATACTTTAAACAATAAAGAACATCTGTCTCCCGATAATATGATTGACGCGTCAACCTGCGCCATTCCGGATTGCACATGGTTTGTGCGCGACTGGCTGCACTGTAACGGGAACGCGGGTATAGATGAATTGTTTAATCTTGTTATGACAAGTGATGAGGTCAGCGTAAAATCTTTTGAAAAGTTTCCGCAATTCCTTGAGGCTGACGATGACGCCGATACCGTATATCCCGTCACCGGCTCGCCGAACGAGTTTGAGAGGCTTAAAAACAGCCCGTCATTCCTTAATTTTATCAGATTTATATTTTCAATATTTAAAAAACTTATGCCGAAACTGTATTAAATTAAATTTATTATAAAAAGGCTTATAAACGCTATGAGTACAATTGATCTGTTTCATACGGGATTTCAGATAATTATAATCCCCTGTGTTTAAAAAGCTGAAAAGCCTTAAAAACACAGGAGCTTATTGCTGTTGTTGAGTTGTTCATAACGGATTTAATAAAATACAAAAATTTCATAGGCATCTTCAAACATTTCCAACTCGCATTTATTGACCTGTGCAGGTAAAAAAGTATGCAGATGAATAAGGGCAGTCACTCGTAAAACAGTAATGCCTCAAAGAGCGACCTTCGCACATCTTTGCAGGTATTCCTCTTCGGAATACGGAAAGT
>ONON01000248.1 GCA_900319455.1 uncultured Eubacteriales bacterium | reverse complement strand
GGTCGCCATTCGCTGCTATGGCTCAGGTGGTAGAGCGCATCCTTGGTAAGGATGAGGTCGGCAGTTCGAGTCTGCCTAGCAGCTCCAAAAAGCACTGCGTTTGCGGTGCTTTTTTCTTTATTTTAAATTCTGATTTGAAAAGACAGGCAACCGAGTTGTTAATTAATTGTTTATTCATAATTGTAATTAAACTGTAACTCAAAAGAGCTGTTTTGTAACCATTCAGCTTTCATTTCGGTTGATATTTAACTTTTTTTATGTTAAAATTGTTTGTAAATTGAGGCATATTATCATTCTAATTCGTAACTGCCAACCGCAAAGTTTTATCAAAAAGGAGGAACCGAATGCTCGATTTTAACAAATATCAAAATCAGATACACGATTTATCACAGCTTTGTGTTGCAAGCACTTCAATTAACCCCGATCTGTATTCACAATACGATGTCAAACGCGGTCTCAGAGATATTAACGGCAACGGAGTGCTTACCGGACTTACCGAAATTTCGGAAATAAACAGTTTCAAAATTATTGACGGAGTAAAAACTCCCTGCGAAGGCTCGCTGTATTATCGCGGCTATAATATTAATGATTTAATAAACGGCTCCATGTCGGCAAACTGCGGATTTGAAGAAATAACATACCTTCTTCTTTTCGGCAGACTGCCTTCAAAGGAAGAATTAACCGGCTTCAGAAAGCTTCTTGCAGATATGCGTAAGCTGCCCGGCAGTTTTGTCAGGGATGTTGTTATGAAAGCCGCCAATCCCGATATAATGAACTCGGTCTCAAAAAGTGTTCTTACTCTTTATTCTTATGATGAAAACGCGAATGACACATCCATTGACAATGTTCTTCGCCAATGCCTTCACTTGATTTCTGTTTTTCCCACACTGTGCGTTTACGGGTACCACGCGTACAATTATTATAAAAAAGGTCAGTCACTTTTTTTCCACGCTCCGGAATACGGACTTTCAACCGCGGAAAATATTCTGCATATGCTCAGGCCCGACAGCAGCTACACTCAGCTTGAGGCTAATGTTCTTGACGCCTGCCTTATGCTTCACGCGGAGCACGGCGGCGGCAACAACTCAACATTCACCATGCATGTTGTCACCTCATCCGGCACCGACACTTATTCCGCTGTTTCCGCGGCTCTCGGTTCATTAAAAGGCCCCAAGCACGGCGGCGCAAACATAAAAGTCGCAAATATGTTTGACAATATTAAAGAAAACGTAAATGACTGGGACGACGAGGCGGAAGTCTCGGCGTATCTCGATAAAATTCTTTCAAAAGAAGCGTTTGACAAAACAGGATTGATTTACGGAATGGGTCACGCCGTTTACTCGCTTTCGGACCCGAGGGCCCGTGTGCTCAAAGGTTTTGTAGAGCGTTTGAGCAACGAAAAAGGGCTTGAAGATGAGTTCAGGCTTTATGAATCGGTTGAGCGTCTTGCCGCGCAGCAAATTTGCAAGAAAAGAAAAATATACAAGGGCGTAAGCGCAAATGTTGATTTTTATTCGGGGTTTGCCTACAGAATGCTGGGCATACCCGATGAGCTGTTCACTCCCCTTTTCGCTATTTCAAGAATAGCCGGCTGGAGCGCGCACAGGCTTGAGGAAATCCTGAGCGGCAGCAAAATAATAAGGCCCGCTTACAAGAGCGTAAGCGAGCACCGCGATTATATTCCTATTGAGAACAGATAACAAAGGCAACAAAAACCCCGTACCGCAAAAAGTACGGGGATTTTTCATTTAAAATCCGCCCCAGTGTTTTATGCAGTATTCAAGAACATCCGGGCGTTTTGTTGTAATATTGTCAACTCCCGCAGCGAGCAGTTTGCACTGAATGATTTTTTTGTCAGCGGTCCATACGGAAAGCAAAAGGCCGTTTTTGTGCAAAGCTCTGCAAAGCGTTTCCGAAACACCGGAATAATGGCAGTTCAGGCCTATTGCGCCGCAGTCGATAATTTTGCGGCATAACATCTCCGCGCTTTTTTCGGGATTGCTGTTATCAAGTTTTGCGCAATCGTTAAGATAATACGGCAATGACGAGTTTTCACTGACGGTTTTGCACCAGTTCTCGCCTACTCCGGTAAAAAATGCTCTGCCTGAAAGATTGTATTTTTCGATTGATTTATCGACAGCGGGCAGGTTTTTTATGCTTTTTAAATCAAGATTTATTTTGCATTTGTCGCTTTTGGCAACCGCGTTTAAAACGGCGTCAAATTCGGCACCCTCATTCTGTGAAGGCTCATCTTTATGAATAACGCAAACAGTTCCGTCAGGGCGGAAGGAAACATCAATTTCAACAACCTGCGCGCCGTACTCAATCAGTTTCTCTATTGACGCAACGGTGTTGTTTTCGGTTTTAAGCGCTCCGGCGTGGCATGTGACCGTAAACCCCTCAGGAAGACTGAGCGGGTTGCGGCTGATTTTATTAAGCACTTTATTAACGAATATCCTGTTTATTCTGACAGACTTATTTTCGCTCATATAAATACTCTCTTTCAAGCTAATGTTTTTATATTATTAATATTACATTGATTTTTTTTATTGTCAATGGTATTATATAACAAATTGTTTTTGCCGGTATTTTTGTGCATTCCTATAAAATCGCTTTAGCGTGCTAACACGGCAGTTGACTGAATTGCGTTGTTATGTTAATATAAACATCAGATTTTTTATCAAAACCCGAACGGAGATTAAAATATGGCAAATATTCCGGATTTCCTGTCAAAAGAAGATGAACTCGGCATAAGGCTGCCTTTGCTTTTTGAAAGCAGAGGCTACAAAAAATACCGAATGTCAAAATTTGAGGAGTACAGCTTTTATTCAGATAACAGAAAATTTCTTACAGATGAGGGTGTTATCGCCTTCAACAACGCCGACGGGCGCCTTATGGCGCTTAAGCCCGATATTACCCTGTCAATAGTCAAAAACGCGAAATTAAGTGAAAAACTCACAAGGCTTTATTACAATGAAAGTGTTTTCAGAATTTCGCACTCCGCAAAGGATTTTCGCGAAATCAAACAGTGCGGCATTGAAGTGCTCGGTGACATAGACTCATATATCACCGGCGAGGTTATTCTGCTTGCGGCAAAAAGCCTTGAAATGATTGACACAAATTATTCCGTATCTGTTTCGCATAACGATATTGTTCTTTCGCTTATTGATGATTGCGACATTTCTCTTGCGAACAGAAAAAGGCTCGCCGGCTGCATCGGGGCGAAAAACACACACGATTTCAGAAAAATCTGCGGTGAATGCGGCATCAGTGATAACACAGCGGAAAAAATCATCTCACTGTTTACAATAGATTTGCCGATAAAAGAAGCGGTAGGCAAAATAGAAGCTTTGGTAGATACCGAAAAAACCATAAACGCTCTCAACGAGCTCAAAACTCTTTGCAAAACGCTTGACGCCTGCGGCATTTCAAACAAAGTCAATATAGATCTGTCGGTCACTCAGCACATTGATTATTATAACGGAATAGTTTTCAGGGGTTATGTTGAAAAAGCGCCCGCCGCCGTGCTCTCGGGCGGCAGATACGATTTGCTCGCGAAAAAAATAAGAGATAACATCGGCGCTGTCGGTTTTGCGGTTTACCTTGACAACCTTAATCTTTATTACCGAAAAAAACGCGAATATGACACTGATATTCTGATAATAAACCGTGATGAAAACAACACCGATAAGCTCACAGCCGCCGCGAACGGTTTTTGCGCAAACGGTCAAAGCGTGTGTGTTGAGCGTGAAAAGCCGGAAACATACCGTTGCCGCAAAACTTATATTTTTGAAAACGGTGTTCTCACGAAGGAGGAAATATGCTGAATATCGCTTTGCCGAAGGGAAGGCTCGGCGACAAAGTTTACAACCTGCTCGCGTCAATCGGTTATGATTGCAGCGAGATATATGACGACAACCGCAAACTCATTGTAACAAATGAAAAAAGCGGTGTTTGCTACCTGCTTGTAAAGCCGTCCGATGTTGCGATTTATATAGAGCACGGAGCCGCGGACATCGGAATAGTCGGTAAAGATATTCTTGATGAAAGCCGGCCGGATGTTTATGAGCTTCTCGATTTAAAACTCGGAAAATGCAATATGTGCGTAGCCGCTCCCGAAAACTACATTGAAGACCTTGACAGACCTCTCAGAGTCGCTACAAAATTCACAAACATCGCAAAAAACTATTATCTCTCGCTTAACCGTGAAATCGAAATAATAAAACTTAACGGTTCAATCGAGATAGCCCCTCTTCTCGGCCTTTCGGATGTAATTGTGGATATTGTCGAAACGGGAACAACGCTCAGAGAAAATCATCTTAAAGTATATGAAAAGATAATGCCGATAAGCGCAAGACTTATCGCGAACAAATCATCTTATAAATTCAAAAACGCCGAAATACTCAGCCTTGTTAACGGGCTTGAAAAGGAGTTGAACAAAAAATGATTAAGATAATTGATATTGACAACGCATCCGAAAGTGATATTCTGACGCGTGATATTAAACTTGAAAGCGGAGTTGAAAACACAGTTGCCGAAATAATAGAAAATGTTAAAACTAACGGCGACAGCGCCTTGCTTGACTACAGCGAAAAATTTGACGGCGCAAGGCCCGACAGTCTTGTTGTAAGCGAAGATGAGATTGCCGAAGCAATCAGAAATGTCAACCCCGCCCTGCTTGAGGTTATATCATCGGCAAAACTCAACATTGAAAACTACCACAAAAAACAGGTGCGCGAGGGTTACAGAACCCGTGAAGGTGTGGGAATGATTCTCGGCCAGAAAATCACGCCGCTTAAAAGAGTGGGCGTTTATGTTCCCGGCGGCACCGCGAGCTACCCTTCCACCGTTCTTATGGATGTTGTTCCCGCGAAAATAGCGGGAGTTGAAGAAATTGTTATGACCACTCCTTGCGGTAAGGACGGCAAAATCGCGCCTGCCATTCTCGCCGCGGCCAAAATCGCCGGTGTTGATAAAGTAATCAAATCCGGCGGCGCTCAGGCCGTTGCCGCTCTCTGCTTCGGTACCGAAAGCGTGCCTAAGGTTGATAAAATCGTCGGCCCCGGCAATGTTTTTGTTGCAACGGCAAAAAGAATGCTTTTCGGCCTTGTGGATATTGACATGATTGCCGGACCGAGTGAGATACTTGTTGTTGCCGATGAAAACAGCAACCCGAAATTTGTTGCGGCGGATATGCTTTCACAGGCGGAGCACGACAAGCTTGCTTCAGCCGTTCTTGTAACAAACAGCCGTGATATTGCCGAAAAAGTCGCGCTTGAAATTGAGAATCAGCTGAGCGTTCTGCCGCGTGAGGAAATCGCGCGCGCATCAATTGAGGCAAACGGTAAAATAATAATTGTTAAAGATTTGTATGAAGCTGTCGATATAGCTAACAGAATCGCGCCGGAACACCTTGAGCTTTGTGTTGACGACCCGTTCGGTATGCTTGACAGGGTGGAAAACGCGGGCTCGGTATTCCTCGGCAGAAGCTGCCCGGAGGCTCTCGGAGATTATCTTGCCGGCCCCAACCACACTCTGCCCACATCCGGCACGGCAAGATTCAGTTCCGCGCTTTCCGTAGATGATTTCATAAAAAAAGTTCAATACATTTATTATGATGAAAAAGCCCTTGAATATGTAAAGGACAGTATTGAGATATTCGCGGAGGCCGAAGGACTGCACGGCCACGCAAAAAGCGTAACTATTCGTTTCGAGGAAGACGGCAATGAGTAACTTTTTAGCGCCGGATTATAAATCGCTTGTGCCTTATACTCCGGGCGAGCAATTAAATTACAAAGTAATCAAATTAAACACAAATGAGTCCCCTTTTCCGCCTTCGCCGAAAGTTAAAGAGGCAATTAACGGTGAACTCATCGACAGCCTTCGCCTTTATTCCGACCCTGAGGTAAAGCATCTGAGAAAAGCGATAGCCGATGAATTCGGGCTTGAAGCCGAAAATGTTTTTGTAGGCAACGGCAGTGACGATGTGCTTGCGTTTTCAATAATGGGCTTTTGCGGCAGAGGTGGCGAAATGTGCTGCCCCGATATTTCATACGGATTTTACCCTGTTTACGCGGATATTTTCGGTGTTAATCTTGAGGAAATTCCTCTTGAAGCCGATTTGAGTATAGACGCAAAAAAATACTGCAATAAAGGCAAAACGGTTGTTATCGCAAACCCTAACGCGCCAACCGGACTTGCGCTTGACCCGGATGAAATCGAAATGATAATCGCTTCTAATCAAAACAATGTGGTTATAATTGACGAAGCTTATATGGATTTTTGCAAAACAAGCTGTGTGGCTCTTGTAAAAAAATACAAAAACCTTCTTGTATGCCGCACTTTTTCAAAAAGCCATTCGCTCGCGGGCATGAGAGTCGGCTACGGCCTTGCGAACAAAGAGCTTATTGATGACCTTAACAGGCTGAAATTTTCTTTTAACCCCTACAATATGAACTCTGTTGCCATTGCCGCGGCCTCGGCGGCTATTGCCGATAATGAGTATTACGGCAGAAACACGGATAAAATTATTGAAATTCGGGAAAAGACCAAGGAAAGGCTTTCTGAAATCGGATTTGAGGGCACAGATTCAAAATCCAATTTTTTATTTGAAAAACACAAAACGGTGCCTGCCGAAACTTTGTATAATGAACTGCGAAAAAGAGGCATTCTTGTCAGGTATTTTTCCAAGCCGAGAATAAGCGACCGCCTTCGTATCACCGTCGGCTCGCAAAGCGATATGGACGCGCTTGTTTCGGCACTTGAAGAAATCATAAAGGAGCTGTCATAATGCGAACAGCCGAAATAAAAAGAACAACAAAAGAAACGGATATTACGCTTTTTTTGAACCTTGACGGCAGCGGAAAAAGCGAAATTGACACCGGCTGCGGTTTTTTTGACCATATGCTGACCCTTTTTGCTGGCCACGGCAGACTGGACCTGAATGTAAAATGCAACGGCGACACCTATGTTGATTTTCACCATTCCATTGAGGATATAGGAATATGTCTCGGCCAGGCGTTCGCAAAGGCAATCGGCGATAAAAGAGGAATAACGCGATACGGAAGTATTGTCATTCCGATGGATGAAACACTTATTCTTACAAGCCTTGACATAAGCGGCCGCTCTCATTTGAATTTTGATGTTGAAATTCCCACCCAGACAGTCGGCGGAATGGACACTGAGCTGATTGAAGAGTTTTTTGTTTCTTTTGTAAGAAACGCCGATGTAACACTGCACATAAAAAAATTTGCGGGCAAAAACACACATCACATTATCGAGTGCATTTTCAAATCCTTCGGGCGGGCGGTTTGCAAAGCCGTTTCGGAAGACGCGTCAATAGGCGGAGAAATTCCCTCAACAAAGGGCTTGCTGTGAGGTAATAAATGGTTGCAATAGTTGATTACGGGTGCGGAAATCTGTTTTCGCTTTCACGCTCCCTTCAGTTTCTCGGTGTTGAAAATAAGATTACCGGCAACGCCTCTGAGATTGCAGAAGCGGATAAAATAATACTGCCGGGTGTAGGCGCATTCGGTGACGCGGCGGAAAAACTGAGTTCAACCGGTCACGCCGAGCTTCTGCAAAAACTTGCCGCCGATGGCAGATACATTCTCGGAATATGTTTGGGAATGCAGCTGCTTTTTGAGAAAAGCTTTGAATACGGCGAGCACAGCGGTCTCGGTTTGTTAAAGGGCGAAATATATCCGCTTGAAAATGATGTTCGCAATCTTAAAGTTCCCCACATGGGCTGGAACAAGCTTGACATTGTCAAAGATGATGCGCTGTTTGCGAACTCAGGCAAAAACGACTATTTTTATTTTGTGCATTCTTTTTATGCGAAAAACTGTGAAAGCAGTTTGCTTGCCACCGCGAAATACGGCGTGGATGTGCCTGCGGTTGTGGGCAGCGGCAACATTTACGGTACGCAGTTTCACCCCGAAAAAAGCGGTGAAAAAGGGCTTGCCCTTTTAAAAACATTCGCAACACTGTAACGGAGTAAATAATATGGAAATATTTCCCGCAACTGATATTATAAACGGTAAGGTTGTCAGACTTGAAAAAGGCGACTACGGCAAAATGACGGTTTATGCCGACAGTCCCGCCGAAAAAGCGAAAGAATTCATAAAACTCGGGGCGCGAAATCTTCACATTGTTGACCTTGACGGCGCTAAAAACGGTTCACCCGAAAACTTTGAGAAAATCAGAGAAGCGGCTCAGATTGAGGGCTTGTTTACGCAAGTAGGCGGAGGAATACGCAGCGAGGAAAAAATTGAAGATTACCTTTCACTCGGTGTCAACAGGGTTATTCTCGGCACCGCCGCTGTTAAAGACTTTGCGTTTCTTGAAAGAGCGGTAAAAAAATACGGCAGTTCAATAGCTGTCGGTGTTGACGCGAAAAACGGAAGAGTTGCCGTAAGCGGATGGCTTGAAACCACTGATATAGATTCATTTGATTTTTGCGTTAAACTGCGCGACGCCGGCGTTAATACCGTTATATACACGGATATATCCAAAGACGGTATGCTCTCGGGCACCAACCTCGAAATATTCGGGCGTTTAAATGAGATAGAAGGTTTGAATATTATCGCTTCGGGCGGAATAACCTTTGATGATGAAATCAAAACGCTTCGCGATATGAACATTTACGCAGCAATAGTAGGCAAGGCTGTTTATGAAAATAAGCTTGACCTTGCGCGGGCTGTCAGAATTGCCGACGGAGGTACATTTGATTGATTACCAAAAGAATAATTCCCTGCCTGGATGTTCGCGACGGCAGAGTTGTCAAAGGGATAAATTTTGAAGGCATAAAAGATGTAGCCTCCCCTGTTGAGCTGGCAAAGTTTTATAACGAGAGCGGAGCGGACGAGCTTGTTTTTTATGACATAACCGCCTCACACGAAGGCAGGGCGCTTTTTACGGATATTCTCGAACAGGCCGCTTCCGAAGTTTTCATACCTCTTACGGTGGGCGGCGGAATTAATACCCTTGAAGATTTTGACAGAGTTCTCAAATGCGGAGCGGACAAAGTCAGCGTTAATTCCGGTGCAATCAAAAATCCGGATTTAATTAAAAAAGCCGCGAAAAAATACGGAGATCAGTGCGTTGTGCTCTCGATGGATGTGAAAAGAGTTGACGGTAAATTCAGGGTATTTCAAAACGGCGGAAGAATAAACACGGGAATTGACGCGCTTGAATGGGCGGTTTTCGGCCAAAAGAACGGCGCCGGTGAACTTGTTGTAAACAGTATTGATACCGACGGGGTAAAGAACGGTTTTGACATTGAAATGCTTCGCGCCGTTTCTCAGCTTGTTACCATACCGGTTATAGCCAGCGGAGGCGCCGGCAAAAAAGAGGATTTTCTTGACCTGTTCAACGCGGATGTCGCCGACGCCGGGCTTGCGGCTTCAATCTTCCATTTTAAGCAGGTCAATATAAAAGATTTAAAGCACTACCTGCGCGAAAACAATATTGAAATGAGGATATAACAATGATTGAACTCAGATATAATTCAGACGGATTGATTCCCGCGATAGTGCAGGATCATTTCACAAAAAAAGTGCTTATGCTCGCGTATATGAACGCGGAAAGTCTTGAAATCAGCATTAAAGAAGGTTACACCTGTTTTTACAGCCGTTCAAGGCAGGAATTATGGAGGAAAGGCGAAACCTCCGGCAATAAGCAAAAAATCGTTTCAATCCGCACCGACTGCGATAAAGATACATTGCTCATTGATGTAATAAAAAACGGCCCTGCCTGCCACACAGGCAGTGAAAGCTGTTTTTTTAACAATATAGTTGAAAGCGATGACGAGCAGTTTTCCTATGAGAATCTTTACAAAATGCTTGTCGGCAGAAAGATTGAAAAGAAAGAAGGCTCATACACAACTTACCTTTTTGAAAAGGGAATTGATAAAATTCTCAAAAAGGTCGGCGAGGAATGCACGGAAGTTATTATTGCGGCAAAAGGCGGAGACAAAGAGGAAACCGTATTTGAAATAGCCGATCTTCTCTACCACATAACCGTGATGATGATTGAGCAGGGTATTACCATTGACGAGGTTACCGCCGAACTCGCGAAGCGTCATATTGTTGACCATAAAGTAAAACAGGAAAAAATGCAATAACATATAAAGCCGTTTGCCTGCGGACAAACGGCTTTATCAATAAAACAGATAAAACATTCAAGGAAGGTTAAACAATGAGTTATATTTATAAAAATGTTGTTGTGGTCGGAATTGACGGAATGGGTAATTTCAACAAGGAAGCATCCACTCCGAATATGGACAGAATATTTGAAAACGGTGCCAAAACATTGTACGGAATAAGTCTTTCACCCACAATAAGCGCTCAGAACTGGGGTGCGATGCTTCTCGGCGCTCAGCCTGAGGTTCACGGGCTGACGAACTCAATTGTAAGCCAATATGAATACGGCAACGACAGCCTGCCTTCGTTTTTTGCAAGTGTGCGCAAAGCTTTCCCCGACGCTTTTCTATGCTCCTGCTGCAACTGGAATCCGATTAATCACGGTATAATCGAACAAAATACAGGTGTTGAAATGCACACTGCCGACAACGACGAAATATTAACAGAGATAATAGAGGAATGCGTTGGCAGAAAGCCGAAACTGCTTTTTATTCAGTTTGATGATGTTGACGGAGCCGGTCATTCCTTCGGCTACGGCACAAAAGGGCACCTTGAGCAAATCACCGTTGCTGACGGCTATGTAGGCAGAGTTTATGACGCGTACAAAAAAGCCGGTTTAATTGACGAAACCCTATTTATTGTTATAGCCGACCACGGAGGTTACGACCACGGGCACGGCGGCTACACAGACGGTGAAAAATACATATTTTTCGCTCTTGCGGGCAAAACCGTAATCAACTCGGATATTCCTTACGCGCAGACAAAAGATATAAACGCCGTTGTTCTGCATGCTTTCGGTCTCGATGTGCCCGAATATGATATTTCCGCTTATTCATCGCAAATACCTCTTAATGTTTTTGAAGATGTCAGCGCACCGTATATAAAACCTGCCGAAAAAGAAAACTACTGCGTTGCCTACCTCGACACACCGGATATTGAATCTGAAAACGGACTTTATTCATTTTTCGAGAGAAGCACAGTCAAAACCGCTTTGTTTTTTGATAATAATATCAATGACGCGACGGGAAACACCTGTTTTATTCAAAATGGGCAGGTTAAATTTTACAGCAACGGCATACGGGGCTCGTACGGTGAAATGGGTTCAATAGGCATTATAGAATGTAACAGTTTGAATTTCGGCTCTGACAGCTTTACAATAGCCGTATGGCTTAAAATTGACAAATCGCTCGGTAATGACTGCTATGTTTGCGGAAACAACGCCGGCGGCAGCCCCTCAGGGTTCGCGTTGTATTTTAACCGTTGCGACACCTTAATAAAAATCACCGGAGATGAGCCGGAATTAACCGAAACAATCGCCATGCCCTTCCATTATGATGTCGCGAGCGGCTGGCTTCACACGATATATATCTTTGACAGGGTAAAAAACACTGTTGATATTTATTACAATTTTGAACATAAAAAAACCGCTGAAATTCCTTTAAATTTCCGCGATATTCCGTTTGACGGTCATCCTTTTACCGTAGGCGACAGCATTAATAACAAATGTAACAAACAGAATAATTACATTTTCAACGCGGATGATTTAATAATCTTCAATAAAGCACTTTCTGAAAATGAGGTAAAAAAGCTTGCGGATTATTATATCTTATAATATATGATCAACCGGCATTTGTGAGGAGCGCCCGTCACATTCAACATAAAATTTCTCAGCTTTAAAAAAATATTATATAAATTGACAACATTTTATTTATATGATAAAGTGGATATATATTTAATTTTTCTGAGAAAGCAGTGATTAAATGACTGTTTGCCCAAAATGCAACAAAAAAATACCTTTTTACCATATCGGTCAGCTTTGCCCGCATTGCAAGGTGAATATCAGATTTTACAGTTTTGATAAAGACTTTTATCACGACGCTAAAAAAGCGGAGCTTTCTTTGGCGAAAATCAATATATTTATTGCTCATCTTAAAGCGAATTATATAGGCTCCAAGCTTGCGATAATCAGACTCTTCGCAATGATTCTGCCTGCTGTGAGCCTGCTTGTTCCGTTTGCCTACGCGAATATTTCTCAGCCTTTTTTCAATTATAAGTTTGATCTGTCAGCTTTGGGTGTTTTTAACGCTTTTTCAGACGGCACCCTCAATTACATTTTCACAATGACAAGCGGCGGACCGGACAGAACCGCTTTTCTTGCGCTGCTTCTCGCTATTGCGTGCTTTGCCGCTGTTGCGTTATTTGCAGCGCTTGTTTTATTGTTGACAATACTGAGTATAATCAATATAAAAAAAATGCCGAAGGTTTTGTGTTTTCTGAGTATCTTCGGCATTATCGCGACTGCGGTCGCTCTTGTTATGTGCTTAAGATTTCCCCGCGTTGCCGGGCAGGCTGACGGTGTTATCCTTTCCGGCGGCATTTCATTCGGATATATCCTCACATTCGTTTCGTTTACCGTAACATTCATTATTAATGCATTATTGAGTAAAAAAGGCTTGAACATTGTTTATAAAGAAGGTGACCTTGAAAGAAAAGAAATTGCCGCAAAAGTCAAAAAAGGCGAAATCAGAATTGACGATTTGCCTCAACCGATTGTTGAAACAAAGGAAACGCGGCTGATTGATGAAGAAATTAAAACACAGCAGGAGCTTTACCGTAAAAAAGAAAAAGAATCATTTGTTCAGGGAGGCGGCGGCGATGAAAAAGCTTGATTTTAAAAAACACCTTTACAAAATCGTTGTTACCGTGTTGATTATCTTTTTTATCGGCGGAGTCGGTATGGGTGCCGCGAATATACTTGCCATTGAGGGCGTGCGTGAGCTTTACACCCCCGATGAGCCGTTGACCCCACTGCCTGAAAGCGACGAAGAAATAATCACCTATGCCGATATGATAATCACCAAAGCGCTTAATGAAAAGCCGCTTACACAATCAAAAGAAAAGTATTCAATCGACACGGATTCCATTGAAAACAGCCTTGACAACAACCGCCTTAATTGCGCCGCTGTTATGGCAGCTGACGAAATTGAAAACATAATAGAATCCGGTTACGAAGAAAAAACGGCGGGTTACGGCGAAAGCTCAGCATCGTTTTTACCGGCCGGTCTTATGCTCAGTTCCGGTGACATTGAAAGCATAGATTTTAAAAGAATGTATTATAAATGCTCAATGTGTGCCGATTCGATTGATTATGAGGATTTCGATGAAAAATGCCCTAAATGCGGCAATCTTAATTCTCTTGAGCTCAGATACAGCGACAATTATGAAATAACACTGCATATTAAACCCGACTCGGCTTCATTTAAAAACTCATCATTCCCCAAAACCGAAAAACTCGAAAGCGTGTTTGCTCAAAACGCTTCTTCAACCCCTTATTACACTTTCAAATATCTTGAAAAAGATATTAAAACTGCCGATATTTATATTAAAGTAAACCGGCTGACCGATAAAATTGAAACGCTGCGTTTTGAAACGGTTGCTCAAAACACATTAAATCTTCATTTTGACAATGAATACAGCGAACTTAATGATGCTTCAGTCAAATACATTGCGAAAGATAAACTTGAATACACATTTACCTGGCCAGGGCTGAAACTTAACAGTAATGAAAAAACCATTGAGCTTGGTTCAACTGAGGTTCTGAAAGCCACCCTCACCTGCGATGACCCCGTAAAATATGATGTTGTGTGGAGTTCATCTGATGAAAACACGGTAACGGTTGATGAAGAGGGATACTTAAAAACACATAAAGTATTCGGCGATTCAGTAATTACCGCAAAGTTTGTTTTTAACGGCACGGAGTATTCCGACACCTGCCTTATTCACGTCGGCGTTCCCGCCGAAGGGGTTGACCTTGACAAAGGAAGAATAAAGCTTAACACCGGTGACAGTTACACATTAACAGCGGAGTTTGACCCTTCCGACACAACAAACACAAAATGCTTCTGGTTCACCGATAACGAAAAAATCGCCGAAATTGACCAAAGCGGAAAGATTACCGCAAAAGGGAAAGGCAAAACAACCGTTTATGTAATTACCGATGACGGAAACTACTACTCATCCTGTAAAGTTGAGGTGAATAAATGATGGCTGAAGAAAGCAAGATAACGCGCACTTTCTTCGGAGCGGAAGATAATTCCGCCGCCGCTATCGATAAAGAAAAATTAAGCCGTTACAGTGATATAGCGGTAAGAATGTTTCACACAAGGGTTCTCGGCGGCAAAGAACTTGTTGTGCCGGCAATAGCGCAGTTTGCCACAAAAGTGTTAAACGCGGTTGAAGTTTATCAGACACTGTTCTTTGTAAATGTTTTAAAAATCAACATGGTCTATGTGACCGCAATCAAAGCCCTGATAGGCATTTATGATGTTCTCAATGACCCTCTCATGGGTATAGCCTATGACAGAACAAGAACAAGATGGGGTAAATCAAGGCCGTATATTCTTTTCGGCGCAATTCCCTACTTTGTAAGCGCGGCGATTATGTACTCAGGCGCGCTGTTTTTAAAAAGTCCTTCCGGAAACGATCCCAAAAAAATTATGTTTGTTTTTGTAATGCTGTTTTTGAAAGAGACTTTTTCAACTGTTTACAACATTCCGCGCAATAATATGCTTGTGCTGATGACTCCGAATCCAAAAGACAGAATTTCGGTAAACCTGCTTCAGACTTATATCGGCGAATGGGGGTCTCAGCTTGTTTACGCGATTTTTCTGCCCCTTATGGAACTCAACAACAAAGGCTATATTCAGTTGCCCGTTGCGTCGCTGTTTTCACTGCTCGGCTGGATTTCGGCTTTTATCGGAATCGCCGGCAATATGGCTATGGCGTTAACCTGCAAAGAGAGAGTTCTTTTGCAGTCAAAACCCGCTCCGATTGAGAAAACCATTTTTTATGTTCTGAAAAACAAGTATATGCTTCGCAACTTTATCGCAAGTTTTGCAACTTCGTGGTGGGCTGACGGCGGATACTCATGGGATGTTGTTACACAGCAGGAAATTTTCGGGGGCTCAATACCGTCACTCCTTGCCTATATGCCTTATAATGTAATGGATCCGATTTCGGTAACATTTATTCCCAAATTCGCGAAAATGTTTAAAAACAATAACAGGAATGAACTTATAGCGCTGCGAATGTGGGATATTTTATGCGTATGCGGAATGTGGCTCGGCATTCCTTTTGTTGACAAAAAATGGCTTATTGTTATTATCTATGCCTTTTTCTACGGTTTGAACGGCATAAACAACGGTCCCGCAAATGTTGTTGAAGGCGAAATAGGCAGAGAAATCAGCGACTACACCGAGTATGTAACCGGCGAGCGCCCCGACGGCACAATAAACATTCTGACTAACCTTATAACAAAAATTACTGCTCCTCTTAACGCTATGCTGACCATAGTTCTTTTTAAATGGTCGGGTTATGACACAACCATAGAAATGCTCCCCTGGTCGCAGGGCAACAAAAAAGTTTACCAAAAGGTTTTCTTCCTGTTTAACGGAATAAACATTCTGCCGAGAATAGTCAAAGTAATACCGTACCTGTTCTATGACCTGGTCGGTGAAAAGCGCGAGAAAATGTATGTTGAGCTGAATGAGCGGCGCGCGCTTATGGCAAAAAAGAATGAAGGTATGGATGAAGAAATCAACGAAATGATAGAAATGTTAGCTGACGAATAAAAACAGCCCTTGAGTTTAAAGCTGAACTCAAGGGCATTTATCAATTATTTAACTGTTTTTTTCAAAAACTTCCGCGCAGGACGCGAGTTCCTCTGTAATCTGAATTTTTTGAGGGCAGACTTTTTCGCAGGCGCCGCATCTGATACATTCGGAAGCCTTTGCCGAATTGGAAACAACGGATTCATACTGTTTTCTGCCTTTTTCAATAAGCCCGAAAACAAGCTGTTCGTTTCTCGCTGAGAACACGGCGGGTATATTTATCTGTTTCGGGCAGCCCTTTTTGCAGTAGCCGCACGCGGTGCAAGGTATTTGCTTAACCTCATTAAAAGCCCTTTGCGCTTCTTTGATGACAGAGTACTCATCGGGAGTAAGGGGCTTAAAATCTTTCATAAACGAGAGATTGTCTTTCATCTGCTCAATATTTGACATTCCCGAAAGGACCGAAAGTATTCCGTCAAGTGAAGCGGCATAGCGAATTGCCCAGGAAGCGTAAGACGCGTTTGGATCGGCTTTTTTGAAAATCTCTTTGACATTGGCGGGAGGGTCGGCAAGGCTTCCGCCTTTTACCGGCTCCATAACAACAATTTGCTTGTTGTGTTTTCTTGCGACTTCATAATTTTCTCTTGACTTGACTTTGGAACTCTCCCAATCGCAGTAGTTAATCTGAAGCTGAACAAAATCAACATCATTATGCTCTGTAAGAAGTTCATCGAGAAGCTGAGGGCCGCCGTGAAACGAAAACCCGTAGTTTCTGATTAAACCCGCTTTCTTTTGCTCCTTCGCGAAATTCCAAAGGTCAAATTTGTCATATTTTTTAAAGTTCTTTTCCATAAGAGAATGAAGAAGATAATAATCAAAATACTCCGCGCCGGTTCTTTTAAGGCTTGTTTCAAGTTGACCTCTCGCAATTTTTTCCGTAAGCGCTACACTCGCGTTAAGCTTTGTGGCAAGAGTGTAGGTGTCGCGGCTGTGTCTTGTGCAAAGCGCTTTGCGCGCCGCCTCCTCAGAACCGAGATAAACATAGGCGGTGTCAAAATATGTGCCGCCGCTTTCAATAAACATATCTACCATTTTGCTTGTTTGAGCAATGTCTATACCTATGCCTTTGTGAGGCAGTCGCATTAATCCGAAGCCGAGTTTCATATAATCACCCTTTCACTGATATATTTTAATTTTATCATACCGGATTTATCAATTCAATAACAAAAAACAGTACACTTGTAATATGCCTGAAAAAATGCTAAAATGATTAAAATTTCAACGGAGGCATAAATGAAAAGCTTTGATGTTATCATAACAGGCGGTTGCGCTTCCGGACTTGCCGCCGCCATTAACGCGCACCGTCTTTATCCGCAGCTGAAAATAGCAGTTATTGAAAAACTGCCGAGGGTGTGCAAAAAAATACTCGCTACCGGAAACGGAAGATGTAATCTTTCAAATGAAAACACCGATTGCGGAGGCTACACAAACGCCGATTTCGCGAAGTTCGCGCTTAACCGTTACTCTGTTGAAAAAACCATTGCGTTTTTCTCGTCACTGGGTCTTATAACATACACAGACAGCGAAGGCAGAATATATCCCGTTTCCAACACGGCGGCAAGTGTTGCCGACGCATTGCGTTTTAATCTTGACGGAATTGAAGTTATTACCGATTTTGCCGTAACTTCTGTAATAAAGAAAAATGACACTTTTATTTTAAATGATAAATACCGCTGTAATAAACTTATTATAGCCGCAGGCGGAAAAGCGTCGCCGTCACAGGGCTCAGACGGCAGCGGATATTCGCTTGCAAAAAGTCTTGGGCATACGGTTACACCTCTGCGCCCCGCTCTTGTGCCTCTTGTTGCGGATCAGGCAATAACGAAGCCGCTCAAAGGAGTAAGGATACACAAGGCTGAAATTACACTTGAACAAAACGGTAAAAAAATCGCGTCATCACACGGCGAAATTCTTTTTACGGATAACGGTATTTCAGGTATAGCAGCCATGGAGCTTGCGTCATCATTTGAAAAAAACAAAGAAAACGCAGGTGAAATCACGGCGGTAATCGACCTTGTTCCGGATATGAGCTTTGATAAAACCGTTGAGTATATCAGTGCCCTGCGCAACGAAAACAAGCGTAATTTCGATTTTTTGCTGACAGGCATTCTTCCGAAAGCGGCAGGCATTGCCGTGCTGAAAAAAAGCGGAGTTCTATTGACGGGAGAAATTAAAAAAATGACAGCAAAAGAAATATCTGTTACGGCCGAGAGCATTCATAATTTCAGAATAAAAGTTATAAAAACAAAAGGATTCGATTGCGCGCAGGTAACAAGCGGCGGTATCAGCACAAACGAAATAAACGGCGAAACCATGGAATCACTTATTTGCAAAAATCTATTCTTTGCAGGTGAAATAATTGATGTTGACGGCAAATGCGGCGGCTTCAATCTGCAATGGGCGTGGTCATCCGGACTTACCGCCGGTGAACTCGGAGGAAAAGTGTAATGTTGAGAATAAACGAATTGAAACTTCCTCTTGACAGTGACGAGAGTGAACTTCTTACTCTCGCGGCAAAAGCCCTGCGCTGCCCGAAGAGAAAAATAACCGGAATAAACATTGCGAAAAAAGCTGTTGATTCCCGAAAAAAAGATGATATATACTTTGTTTACAACATAGATGTTTTTGTTGACGGTGATGAAGAAATACTGCTTCGCAACTGCCGCAATTCAAAGGTTGAAAAAGGCAGAGAGATTGTTTACACTGCCCCTGCCCTGCGAAGAACCAGCAAACTGCGCCCTGTTATTGTGGGATTCGGCCCCGCCGGTTTTTTTGCCGCGCTTATTCTCGCGAGAGCGGGGCTCAAGCCGGTTGTTTTTGAACGCGGAAATGATGTTGACACAAGAACCCGTGATGTAAAATCATTTTGGTCTGCAAGAAGGCTTAACACTTCATCAAATGTTCAGTTCGGTGAAGGCGGCGCGGGAACTTTTTCCGACGGGAAACTGACTACCGGCATAAAAGACCCGCTTTGCCGAAAAGTTATTGATGAACTCGCGATGCACGGCGCGCCGGAAGAAATAAAATATTCATCACATCCGCACATAGGCACCGACCGTCTCGGAAGCGTTGTAAAAGCATTCAGAGAAGAAATAATCTCACTTGGCGGAGAAATACATTTCGGCACACAGGTTACCGATATTATAATCGCGAACGGCGTTGTTCAGGGCTTGACCTGCCGCAACGCTCAGGGCGTAAGCAGCGATTTTGAGACGGATACCGTGTTAATGTGTATCGGTCATTCCGCGAGAGACACAATTGAGATGCTTTACGGCAAGGGGATAAATATTATTCAAAAGCCGTTTTCCGTAGGCGTGAGAATTGAGCACCCGAGAGAGTTGATTGACAAAGCTCAATACGGAAAATTCGCAGGTCACCCGGCTCTCGGAGCCGCGAATTATAAAATGGCATGTCACCCGGAACACGGCAGAGGAGCATACACCTTCTGTATGTGCCCCGGCGGAATTGTTGTTGCCGCGGCATCGGAAGAAAACAGCGTTGTTGTAAACGGAATGAGCGAATACGCCCGTGACGGCGAAAACTCAAATTCCGCTCTGCTGGTGGGAATTGAACCTGAAAACTTCGGCAACTCGCATCCTCTTGCCGGAATTGAACTTCAGCGAAGAATTGAAAGAACCGCCTTTATTAAAGGAGGCGGCGATTATTCCGCCCCCTGCCAGACAGTCGGTGATTTTCTTAAAGGCAGGCCTTCAAAGGTTTTAGGCAGTGTAAATCCCACCTGCCCTACCGGAGTAACGCCCGGAGACATCAGGGATATTCTGCCGCAAAAGGTAACTGACACAATGGCAGCCGCTATTGTGAAAATGGATAAAATGTTAAACGGCTTTGCCTTGCCCGACGCGACCCTGACCGCACCGGAAACAAGAAGTTCATCTCCCGTAAGAATACTTCGGGATGATATTTATCAGGCCAATATAAGGGGCATTTACCCTTGCGGAGAAGGCGCCGGATACGCGGGAGGCATTGTTTCGGCGGCTGTTGACGGAATACGCTGCGCTCACGCGGTTATGATTGATGAAAATGATGAGTGGTAATCGCAGTATATTTATTATAATGTGTAAAAAACAATAAATAATTTACGGAGTTTAATATGGAAACATTTTATCAAATTGTAAAACTGCTTTTTGTCTTCTTTTTCGGTTTTACCCAGTTTTACACACCTGTTCCGGACGCGGGAGATCTGATTTCAACCGGTAAAACCGTGCCCGGCAACACAGAACAGTTTATACAGATAAACGCCGATGACCGCGGATTTGACATATGGAAGCCCCACTCAATAAACGGCGGTTACCGTTACGGACCCTCAATAATTCTCAACGCGGACGGAAGCCTTGATATATGGTGCGCGTCAAACGGTTCCGGAGATATTGTTGATATTGTAAACTACAGGCGGTTATATAACGGCGGCACAAAAAGCACAAAAGAGAAAGTCGCGCTTATGCCGACGCCCGAAAGCCACGACAGCAAATGGGTTTGCGATCCGGGTGTTATCAAATTCGGAGGATATTATTATATCGGTTACACCACAACCCTTGACGGCAGAGGTGTTGACAATGATGTTTGCGTTGCGAGAAGCAAATCGCCCGACGGACCTTTCAATGAAAAATGGACGGGCAGCGGATGGGGTGCCAAGCCGTTACCGCTTATTGAGTACACAGATAACCCGGAATGTTTCGGCGCCGGAGAACCTTCATTTGTTCTTATGGATAAAACTCTTTATATTTATTACTCCTGGGCAAATGATGAAGGCGTCTCAACCCGTGTCGCAACCGCCGACATAACGGATGAAAACTGGCCCGCGAATTTAACATACCGCGGCGAGTGCATTCCTCCCAAAAATTCCGGCGATTCAAGCGATGTTAAATATATTGACGAATACGGCCGTTTTGTTGCGGTTTTTACCGAAAAGCGATTTTCGGACGACAGCTATATTGCTGTATGGGAATCATTTGACGGAGTTGCTTTTCGCGAAAGCGGTTATATAAAGGCAAACACCGCCAAAAAGCTCCACAACTGCGGTATTTCAGGCAGATCAGACGGGCATATAAGTATAAATGACCCTGTGTATATATCTTACGCCTACGGCGGAGCCGGTGACGGCGAATGGGGCAACTGGGCGACGAGAATGCATAAAGTAACACTGTCGCTCTCCGACAGTCCGAAAACTGACGACACGCTTGAAAAAAACTCCGACTCTGTTGTTGAGCGTCAGAAAAGCAATTTACTGCCCGATATTTTGACAATCAAAGCGGAAAAACAGGTTTACAACATCAAAAACTCAGAACACATCTGGATTCTCGCCTATGACTCTGACGGAATATATTTTCCGCTTCTTTACGGAATGAGTTTTGACGGATATGATAAATCCGTAATTAATATTGTCGGCACAACCATCTACGCCGTTGGCGCCGGCTCAACCTATGTTAATGTTCATTGGCACGGATTTTCGGGGCAGTTTGTTGTTCACACAGCCGAATAATCAGCTTAGCATTTAATCGGCTGATATAAGCCCGGAGACCGCCGTGATACTGAATGGTGCTGATAACATTCTTTTTCAATGATAATGAAAAAATAATGTTGTGAAAACCAAGCCGGAATTAATCTGAACACTTTGGAGATGACAGTATGGCTAAAAAGAATAATCAAAAGCTCAAAGCGCTGTGCCTTGTTGATATATTAAAAAAATATACGGATGAGGACCATGGCCTGACTATGCCTGAAATTTTAGAAAAGCTTGAAGCACGAGGAATTTCCGCGGAGAGAAAAAGCATTTATGAAGATTTTGACTTGCTGCGGACATACGGGTTTGACATAGGCTCTTTTCACCGCAACGGTTACCGCTATAACCTTCAGTCAAGGGATTTTGACATCGCAGAATTGAAAATGCTTGTAGATGCGGTTCAGTCCTCAAAATTCATTACACCGAATAAGACAAGACTTCTGGTAGAAAAAATAAGCCATCTGGCAAGTGATTATCAGGCAAAGGAATTGCAAAGAAACATAAAAGTAGCCAATCAGATTAAAAGTGAAAACGAACGGATTCTTTATACGGTAGATACTATTCACGCCGCAATAAACTCCGACAGCGCGATAACCTTCAATTATTTTGAATGGACCCCGAGAGGAAAGAAGGTTGCAAAACACAACGGCGAGCTTTATTACACGAGCCCCTGGGCCCTGATATGGGATGATGAGTACTATTACCTTGCGGCTTATGAAGAAAAGAGCGGACTTATAAAGCATTTTCGTGTTGACAAAATGCAGAACGCGAGTATTACAGGTAAAAAGAGAAACGGTTACAAGGTATTCAGAGAAAACCTTAAATCAGAAGATTATTCGAGGAAGTTTTTCGGAATGTATCACGGTGAGGAGGAATATGTTACCCTGCGCTGTGACGACAGCCTTGCCGGCGTTATATATGACAGATTCGGCAAAGGCGTTGCGGTAACTCTGACGGATGAAGGATTTTTTGATGTGAGCGTTTCAATAAAGGTCAGCAATATTTTTTTCGGATGGGTGACAAACTTCGGCAATAAAATAAAAATAACGGCCCCGCAGAATGTCGTTGATAATTACAGAAAACATATTGAGAGCATAACGGAAATATACAAATAAAAATATATCGGCTGTTTCAAAATAATTACGGCTTGCAGACTTTACTCTGCAAGCCGTCTTTTCATATTTTGATGTTTCTTTTTACGGTTTGTGTAAGCATTACCGAAAAAATTATCAGATTTGCGACATACTCTGTTGCGAGCCCGGGCACCTGCGCCAATCCGGCAGCAAAACCGCCGTATAAAACCATTCCCGTAACAGTATAGCCGATAAGCGGAATAACCGTGGAAACCGCAGCGGCAATTATATGCCTTAAATAATCATTTTTTAATCTGATTTTCAGCATTGCAATAAACACAACGGGAAAAACGGATTTGATTAAAAGCGTTGGGAGTGTGTAAACCGGAAATGATGTAAAATCCGCAAGAGCGGAGCCGAATGCCGATGCCGCAACCGCATACCTTCCGGGCAAAAGACAGCAGCACAGAAGAATTAAGCAGTTGCCGAAATTAAGATAACCGAGAGGTATGGGAATCTGAATAAAACGGGTAATAACAAATATCAATGCCGCGAAAAGTGATGAAAAAGAAATATATTTAATCTGTTTATTCATAGTATTTTTTTATAATTCAATTGTAAGATTATTGTCGGAAAAACCTTTGTTGTTGCCGATTGAATCAAAAATCATCTGCCGCAAGTCAAGCTTTTTTGTTTTTGAGAGTTTCGGTTCAATCTTTTTTATAATAAATGATAATCTTTTGACAACCTTCGCAACGGCTTCATACTCGGGTGTTCCCTCAACAAACGGAGCGTCGCCTTTAAACATATTAATCGCGATTGCGCAGGCAAAATCAAGGAACTTAACTTTTTTAAGAGATTTGTCTATTCTTACCCACGCAAGCCTTGCTATCCCGCCGAGTGTGAGGTTGTTCACCGTATGCTTCAGAAGCGAGAACGCCATACCTTTGAAGCCTTTTTTACCTGACAGTGTACGGTTTATTCTGTTTACAATTCTGCAACGGAACTGCCTGTCAAAATACTCATCGTTGGTAAGCCCCTGCATATCCCAGTCAAAAGCGGGAACTTTGATTGTTTCAATATCGGCGGTTTTGCCGTCAAAGGTCACCTTGCGGTATGCGGCGGGGCTGCCGACGAGCGCGCTTGTGCAAACATCCCAGAATTTATTGCCGCTTTCTGTTTTAACATAATTGGCGCTCTGAATGTGCATATGCCCGGTAAAAGCAAGTTTAACACCGTTGTTCGCGAGTGTTTCAACAACCTCATCTCTGTTTTCAAGCCTTGCGTCTTTAACAAGTTCAAAGAATGGAGATGAAGGGAGTATGGGGTAATGGCAAATTGCGAACATAGCATTGCCTGTGTTTTTTGCTTCCGCTGCCTGTTGTTGCGCCCATTTAAGTATATCGCTGTTGACGGCACCTTTGCCCTTGCCGTCAGGTTCGCCGTCAGAATCAAGGGCAAGCATACGAACACCCGGCGCTATCTGAGCCACATAAGACATTGAGCCATCATGCTTTGCAACGGCGTCGGAGTAACCGTATTCATAATACAAGTCATAAAGTTCCTCTTTTGTTGTGCCTTCAACGGGGTATCTTCCGCCGTTAATAAATGCGGTTGCGTTCTGATTGAAATCATGGCGGGCGGTTATAACATAAATTTTTTTACCCGTCTGTCTTAACGCATCAAGATATTTAATAAACTCAATATGGCTCTGTTTTTCGCCGTCTTTGCTTAAATCGCCGGGAATTATAACAATATTTGTTTCTTTATCTTTTGCGATTTGCGCAAAGACAGCTTTGAGAATCGCTTCGTTTTCGGCAAGACACATCTGTTCATACTGCATATATTCGCGGTAAGCCTCGTTGTTCTCGCACATACTGTTGGGGCGGAAATGAGTGTCGGTTACTATATAAAAATTAACAGATTGCGGCATACATACTCCCTTAAAACAAATTACTGAAAAATCTCGAAATTATCTCAAACCAGTTATGAAAAACACCGATAAGAAAATCGAAAACACCGAAATCAAAAAATCCGCTGTCAACAATTTTAACTGCCGAAGCACCGCCGTTTATAATGAAAGGCTGTGTATAGAGTACACCGCCCTCACCGAAAACCTCGGCGCGGATATATGATCCGATTTTGCCGGAGTACTCGGCGAGATTGAACGAAGCGTTTTCGGAGGTTGTCGTTGCTACAAGCTCTCCGTCGGAAATCCAGCGAACAAGAAGCGCATTTTCGGAATTAACGGTTATTACTCCGTTTTCTTTATCGACATTGACGGATGTTATTTCGGGCTGAGTTGCCGCGGTGCAGTAACCCTCGTCATCAAGAACTTTATATGTTACACCTACGCTTGAATCCGGCTCAAGTTCTCCGATTTCAATAAGGTGCACTCTTGTTGCCATCTCTTCTGCCTTTGAGTTTACCTCTTTGTAAAGGTCGGTTTCGCCATAGTATTCTTTCAATGCGGAAGCGATCTGCACAAGTTCCTCATAGTTGCCTATGCAGTGGCTGCCGCCGAAAAACTCACCGTTGAGGAGAGCGGAAGAAAGCGCGGATGAAGTCTGTTGCGGCAAAAGCGCAATGACAAAGCCGGTGTCGATTTTGTCTAACTGGTGCGCGTCGGAAGAACAGATTGCGAACACATTTTTACCGTTAGGAGTAAATCTCATAAGAAGTTTATCCCAGAGAATACGGTCAAACCTTGTTCTGTCATCACCCTTGGAGTTTATATCAATGCCGATGCATCTGTCATGTTTATTCAGCAGAGAAGCGAATTTATTTATATGATACCAATAGTTGAAATTCGCGGGATTGTAAGCGTCCGCTGAATGCAGTTCATAGCGCGCTTTTGTGTATTCGCCCGGATGATTTATTACACAAACTCCCCCCGCCTTTTCAACGCCTTTTATCGCGTCGGAATATGTTGTTATTGAATTGTCGTGATAATCGACAAACCAGCTGTTTACATGGGCGTTTACAGAAACGGCGTTCTGTTCTATTCCGTAAGGCACACGCATAATTCTTTTTTCGCCGTCAACAGTCAGATAATCGTCGCTGTTTTCTGTTTTAAGGGCGTATTGCATACCGTTATCAAAAGAGCCCTCGCTGCCGAGATAAACAAGGTCGCCTTCACTTCTGCCGATTATCTTCATTACATTGTAGATAAATTTATTCTCACTGTTTTCAGCCCAACTGTAATTCACGGTGCCGTGGTCGGTGGTTGCGACAATATCAAACCCTGTTTCAACATGGCGCTCAATGGATTCTTTAAGCGTAGGGTCGCCGTCGGATGCGTTTGTGTGAGTGTGAAGAGCGGTTTTATATGCTTTAACTGAGGACCAATCCACATTTTCATAAGGGTTTATGATTGAATAAGCTGTGCCGGACTCTTTCAGATAAACGCCGCCTGCCGCATTTACGGCTGTTGGTAAAACAAGCAGAGCGCAAAGAAACAGCGAGATAATTCTTAAAGATTTTTTCATAAAAAACACCTTATAAATAATTTAAAATTAAAATGTATCCTGTGTGATGTAAACATAGAGAATATATGGAACATCAACGAGAAATCTGGGAAGCCAGCTTCCGAACGCGTAAATCGCGAGACAGATGAATGAGGGAATAAGGCCGAGATAGTATTCAAATGTACTTGTAGTGTTATCGCCTGAGAAAGTGGCTTTGTTTTTGCCTGTTTCTTTTGTTACGGAATAAGTGTCAATGTTTTTGACTTCGCCTGTTTCATCGTTACGGATATATGAATTGAAGGTAAGCGTTCCGCCTTTAATCTCAACGGTGTTGAAGCATCCGCCCACATTATCTTCTGATGTGCTGTTCCAGTCTTTACCGTTCCAATAGTTGCCGTATCCGTTTTTCTGAACCGTGAGCGCGTCGATGAAATCGGTATTCAGGAACATTCCCGCCAAAAACTCTCTTACCTCATATCTTTTTGTTCCCGCCGTTCCGGAAAGAACATAGGTTGTTCCGTCTTCGCTTACCCTGTTGCCTTTAAGAGGCTTTGTGCGAAGGTACATATGATCGTGACCGGAAATAACCATATCAACATCGCACATATCAAACACTTTTGCAAGTGATTCACTGAGATAAAGCGCGTCGGGCCATTTGCCGTCTTTACCGAGAGTGTAAGGAGATTTATGCATAAAGCAGAGTTTCCAGTCTTTATCGGTTGAGTTAAGATCGTTTTTAAGCCAGACAAGCTGAGGTATTGTAATGCTCATCATATCGTTTGTGTTAATTACCGCTATGTGAGCGTTGCCGTAATCAAACGAATAATTCACACCGTCTTTTGTCTGAACGCTTTCGCTTGTGTCAAGGTTGAACATATTGTTAAACCAGTTTTCAACGCCGAAACCGTCATGGTTGCCTGCGACCGGAACTATTGTGCAGTTCGCGTTTATCTTGCCGAAAGAATAGTCAAAGCGGTCCCATTCCTCATTGGTGCTGTCGTTTGTGAAATCTCCGCAGTTGACTATGAATTCCGCCTCCGGAAGCGTTTCAAAAGCGGCGTTTACGGTAAGGGCAGCCTTTTGGAAATTTTCAAGCGGAGTCGCCTGAACATCGGCTATTTCGATAAAAGAGAAAGAATCGTCGCCGTCATCGGTAACAAATGAGCCGTATTCGCTCCATTCGGTGCCGTTGCCCACACGGAAGGTGTAGCTTTCGCCGGCTTTAAGCTCGCTGACGGTTGCTTTATGGTAATAATTGCCTTCCCACTGCTGAGACTCGGTAAAAGTAACTTTTCCGACAGACGCGCCGGTTTTATCGAGAACTTCAACTTTTGTATCTGTTTCGGTTTTTGTGTACCAGCAAAATCCCCTTTGCGAAGCCGCGTCGCCGTTCATTGAGACGGAGATTCTGAAGGGCTCAGCGTCGCCTTTTGCGGGAATTTCCTCCTCACCGTCGGCAAAAGAATAAGTGCCGATACCGAAAACAAGAGTAAAGCACAAAACAATACTCAACAGTCTTTTTAATGTTTTTTGCATTATTTAATCCTCCTGACAAATAATTATTATGTAAATCTTTTATTTCGGCTGTTTTGAAAGCGGTTTGTCTTCCGAAGGCGTGTTCCAGTTTATAAAACCGTTTTCTTCGGCGTAATACCATTGCATTCCGAACATTTCAGCGCTGTCATCAATCGGAATATAGAGCTGATCATCTTTGAGATAAACACAGCCGCTCATTTCAACGCTTCCGCGGTCGGTAGTTGCTGTATTGCTGTTCTCGGTAAAAACCGCTTTATGGCCGTAAACATCAATTGAAACCCTGCCCTTCTCTTTAAGAACAGCGCCGCCTATTGACTGGCACAAAACAGCAAACGGCGCGTACCAAACACCGTCTTTTTGCTCCGGTGCGAGATTTCTCGCGCTCAGTTCAAGCATTCTGCCCTTAAACGCCATTTTAATCCGGTCATACCTCGGAGCCAAGGCGTACGGCCTGATTTCATCTTTTTCTTTATCGATTGTAAACTCATCGACTGTTCTGCCGTCAAGCATACGGGCGGTTATTACAAGCTTTGTTTTTGTAACCTCGGCAACAGCGTAGAGAGGCGTTCTTTCCTCCTGCGGGAAGAAACATGAATGCCACACTTTCTGAGCGTTTGAATGGTAAATATTGCCGCCCGCGTTACCTGCTATGTAGTGAACCGTTCCCTGAGAAGGTTTGTCAAACAGTTCGTCGCCTTTAATCGGATATGTGCGGGCAAAAGAATGTTCATGCCCTTCAAACAGAACATCAAGTTCTTCAACGGCTTTTCTGAGCCACGGATAACCGTCATCGTTCTGCCCTTCCGGCATAACAGGATAAATCGGAAAATGATATGTACCGAACTTCCATTGTTTGCCGCTTGATATTATATCTTCATAAGCCCAGTCGGCAACAGTTTCGGGGGCGTTTATGCCCATAACGGTAAAATGAGCGCAGCCGTAATCAAAAGAGTAATTCTCTGTTTTATAACCCTCCGGACCGTTTAAAGGGTAGGAATGTTCAAACTGACTGTCAAAAAAATCGGCGTGTTCAAGATAAAACTTGCCGACCGGCTCAGGGAAGTAAGTAAGAAAACCCCGGTTGTCATGGTTACCCGTAGTCATCATATAAGGTATGCTTTCAATAATCCCCTTCGCGCCGCTGAACATTCCGTTCCATTGAAGGTCATTCTGACCGTTGTCGCAGTTATCACCGGCGGTAAGAATAAAGCGCGCGTCAGGATTAAGTTCAAGCGCTTTTTTCAAAACAGCATTGAGAGCAGAATAGTCCGGAAGCTGCGGCGGATGCCCCTTCTGATGGTCGGTTATTATGATGAATTTAAAGCTTTCAAGGTTTTCGGGTTCTGTTTCAAATTTAAACTCTTCACTGCGGTTGATGTCATCACCGACGGTATATTTATACTCGGTGCCGGGCGCCAGATTGTTCATAACAGCCCAATGGTAACAGCTTCTGTCTATGTCGCTTTCAATTTTTTTGCTGACAGCGTTCTGACGCCTTTCAGTTACACCATCGGTATAGAGAATATAGCCGCTTTCTGTTTTTTCATCTGTTCGCCAGGAAACACACATTGAAAAATGAGGATCACCGCAAAAACTCAAAAAAATATGATCCGGCTTTTCGGTCGAACCTCTTTCGGGTTTATAAAAGTTGCCGTTTTCGTCTGTCAAAACCGAATCCTCCGTAAACAATTTAATCTAGATATTCTTCTATATTATAATATTTAAAAAGATTAATGTCAATAATAAACAAACTATTAAGTTATTTTTAAAAAATAATCAACATTTTACATAAAAGATTGAAAATAATCGGAAACAAGTGTATAATATAAAAAAATATTATGGGGGATTTTTTATGAACAAAATAAAAAAATATATATGTTTGTTCACTGTTCTCGCAATCATTGCGGGATGTTTGCCGTTTTGCGTTTTTGCGGCGGACACCGGTGACCTTACCGTTAATTCGGCAGGCAAAATAACAAGCTGTGTCTCTTCGGCAAGCGGAGAACTCATCATTCCTGAAACGATAAACGGCAAAACCGTAACCGCTATAGGAAAAGAAGCGTTTAAAGGCTGTAACCTTTCATCCGTTGAAATTCCCGCTACAGTTAATAAAATTGAAGACAGGGCTTTTTTCGCAAGCCCCAATCTCTACTCCGTTAAATTCAAGGGCACCGATGTTACATTCGGCAACTCGGTTTTTGCTGAATGTGACAACCTTTTGCTGGTAACATTGCCTTCGCAGTTAAAAGAGATTAAAGCAAACGATTTTTCACAATGCCATTCTCTCGCGGGCATAACATTCCCCGAAACTCTGGCATATATCGGCGACGGCGCTTTTGAAAGCAGCGGTCTTATGCAGGTTTCCATCCCCGCAAATGTTGAATACATCGGCAAAAACGCGTTTGCCAACTGCACAAACAACAGAGCGTTTTATGTTGAAAGTTCAAATTCCAATTATAAAAGAGACGATTCCTATGCCCTGCTTACAAAGGACGGAAGCGAGCTGATAGCCTTTCCGCTGAAAAGCGAAAACAAATCATATACCGTGCCCGAAGGCGTAACTGTAATTGCTGAACTTGCCTTCGCAAACAGTTCCTCAATTCAGAATGTAACACTTTCATCAACAGTTAAAGAAATCGGGCCTTACGCGTTTTCGGACTGTAAAGCTTTGGCTGAAGCGAACCTTAACGAAGGGCTTGAAAAAATCGGCACTCTCGCATTCAAAAACTGCACGGCTCTTAAAGATGTAACTGTTCCGTCAACCGTAACGGAGTTTGACAGCGCGTTTTACAACTGCGGGCTTACAAATGTTACGCTTGCCGACGGAATAACCGCAATCAGCCGCGCGGCGTTTGATATGTGCAAAGACCTTGTCACTGTTTCAATACCGACAAGCGTAACAACAATTTCCGCGGGCGCGTTCAAAGACTGCTCTTCGCTTGACAGCCTCGACATTCCGGGCAGCGTTACAAGCATTGACAAAAGCGCGTTCCTTAATATCAAAGATAAAATTGTTCTTTATGTTGAGGACGGTTCTTACGCCGAGCAGTTTGCGCAGGAAAACAGTATTCAATATAAAACCGGTATTTACAGAATTGTTATAAACGCAACCGGAGGTGTCTTTGCCGACGGCAGTAAAACCAAAAGTTACAACTACCATCCCGGTGAAAGTGTAAGTATTGCGCTTGAAAACCCTTTAAGAACCGGTTATACATTTACAGGGTGGTCCTCCGTATTGCCGGAAACAATGCCTGAATACAGCTTGAACATAAGCGCTGTGTGGAGTATAAACACTTACACGGTAACCACAGTTATCAACGGCGAAAAAACAAACTATTCATTTGAATACGGAGAAAAGATTGAAATTGAAGCACCCGACGCGCCTGACGGCTCCGCTTTCGCAAGATGGACCCCGTCGCTACCGAAAACCATGCCCGCGCAGAATATAACGGTCACAGCAGTTTTTACCGTAACAACAAAAATATATATTGAGAAAAACACTAAGGGTGAAAAAACAATCAACATCGGCGACATACTTAAAATGAACGCTGTTGTAATGAATCCCGTGGAAGGCGGAGGCATAAAATGGGCCGCCTCAAACGGCGAGAGCAAAACGGGAAACAGCTTCAGCATTTCACCTGAAAAAGGAACAGTGACAGTTACCGTAACCGCTGTTGACGCAGACGGAAGACCGGTGCTTGACGATAACGGCAAAGAGATAAACGACACGGTTAAAGTCAGTGTTAATTCGGGATTTTTCCGGGTTATTATCTCATTTTTCAAAAACCTGTTCAAAATTGACAGATCGGTTTATCTGCCCTGATGTTCAAAACATTTTCTGACCAATATATAACCGGATTAAAAAACGGAGCGTCGGTTGTGACGCTCCGTTTTGCACATTATTTAAATGAAAAAGTATTCAAAAAAGGTTGCCTCCGTTGCAATCAATGCCTACAATTACGGGGAAATTTTTGAATTCAAGCCTTTTAACGCTTTCACATCCCAAATCAAAAAAGGCGATCTCCTCACAGGACACAATACTTTTGGAGCAAAGCGCCCCCGCCCCGCCGATTGCGCAAAAATAAACAGATTTATTGCGAACCACCGCTTCACAAACCTCTTTGTTCCGGGGACCCTTGCCTATCATAGACGCAAGACCCAAATCAAGAAGTTTCGGGGCGAATTTATCCATTCTGCCCGATGTTGTAGGCCCGCAGCTGCCGATAACACATCCAGGCTGAGTGGGCGTTGGACCCGCATAATAAATACTCGCGCCCTCAATTTCAAAGGGAAGTTCGCCGCCGTTTTTGAGAATTTCAAAAATTCTTTTGTGAGCGGCATCTCTTGATGTGTAAACAACACCGGATAAATAAACCGAATCACCCGCTTTGAGCCTGTTTGCGTATTCTTTTATTTCATCTGTTTTAATGCAGTATTCAGCCATTTTTCCCTGTTACTCGGCAATAAACATTTTGTTGAGATATTCTTCCTCAACCTTTGCCAAGCCGTCAATATCAAACCTGAACTGGTTATCATCCTGAGATTCGTCACCGTTAAAAAAGCCGGAAATCTCATTGAGAGTATTAAGCAAATTATTAACAGAAGAAGACAGATTTACAATTAAATCCGATTGATCTTTCTTTGCCTTTTCCGATTGTGATGATTTTTCAATCAACTCTTCGGCGTTTTTTCTGCTCTGTTCCGATTCGGTTATAATCTTTTGAATGCCGTCAAGAACAGATTGGCTTGAAGAAAGCAATGAATTGAAACTGTCAATCGACTGCCTGCAATTTTCAACTTCGGCTTTAAGAGATGAGTTCTCTGAAATCAAAGTGCTGATTTCTTTTTGACACTCATTGAGTTTGTCTGAATTTTTACTCAAAGCTTTGCATTTGTTTTGCATATAATCAGCTTTTTTTTGAGCGTCTGATAACTGTATTTGAAGTTTTTCAATATAATCAATTACATTTTCACGCTTAAATCCGCCGAAAAATGCATGTTTGAGTATTTGTTCAGATGCCATATAATCACCGTTCAGAGATAAAAATTATTTTTTTAACGCTATTGCAGCCTTCGCTTTGGCAACAATGTTCGCGCAATCAAGGCCGTAAATGTGAAGCATTTCAACCGCGGGACCTGATTTGCCGAACTTGTCTTCGACGCCCACCCTCATAACGGGAACGGGAACGGTTTTGCAAACAACCTCTGTAACCGCGGAACCGAAACCGCCGATAACATTATGTTCCTCCGCCGTAACGATTGCACCGGTTGATTTAGCGGCTTGAACAATCGCGTCTTCATCAATGGGTTTAATGGTGTGGAAATTGATAACAGCGGCGGAAATGCCCTCGGATGCTAAAGCCTCTTTTGCGGCAAGCGCCTCTTTAACCATAAGACCTGTTGCGCATATTGTAACATCGCTGCCGTCGCAAAGCTTAACCGATTTGCCTATTTCAAAATTATAATTGTCAGGGTCATTGAATCTTTCAACAGCGAGTCTGCCGAATCTGAGATAAACAGGGCCGTCAATTTCAGCCGCCGCCATTACGGCAGCCCTTGCCTCAACATCATCAGCGGGATTGATAATAATCATACCGGGAATTGAGCGCATTAAAGCAATATCTTCGCAGCACTGGTGGCTTGCTCCGTCTTCACCGACGGAAATTCCGGCATGAGTCGCGCCGATTTTAACATTGAGATG